>JAHEAM010000020.1 GCA_024642765.1 Planctomycetaceae bacterium | reverse complement strand
GCGATCGGCACCGTATTCACGTTTAAGTACCTCGATGCTGACGATGGGACAGGTTCATCCAATTTAGTAACTAGGGTCGCCGGCATACAAAACGTGATTGAGTACGTGTCGACTGATATTCCGGTTGCGATCACAGACAACGCAACCTTCACATCCGAGATCGTGATTACGGATTTGGGTTCGATTGCTGATTTGAATGTGAAACTCAATGTAAGTCATACTTGGGATGCTGACCTGGACGTCTTCCTAATTGCACCGGACGGGACGTCAATTGAATTATTCCAAGATGTTGGAGGCAGTGGCGATAATTTTACCAATACTATTTTGGATGATGAAGCGGCGACGGCAATTGGGGCAGGTGCTGCCCCATTTAATGGAGCATTTACTCCTGTTGGCAGTTTAGCTGCCTTGGATGGCATGTCGATTACTGGAACTTGGACGCTAAGCATATCGGACGACGCGGGTGGGGATACTGGTACATTGAATAGTTGGTCACTAATCATTGACGTTATTCCTGTGGCATTGCCTGAAGTAAGCATCGCTGATGCGGGGGTAATTACTGAAGATGATTCAGGTTCGCAATTTGTCTCGTTTGTTGTTTCATTGTCTGAGCCAGTGACCCAAGCTGTATCGATTGACTTCGCAACAACAACTGTGGGATATCTTTACGCCGCGACTGCCGGCCAAGATTTTGCAGCTGCATCGGGCACCCTAAACTTTGCGGTCGGTGAACAATCGAAAACGATCATGGTTGAAGTTTTCGGCGACGTCTACATGGAAAATAACGAAAGGTTTGGAGTGGAACTTTCGAATCCTGTTGGTGTTTCATTGGTCGACAGTTTGGGCGATGCAACAATCGTAGATAATGAAACCTACCTCCCACGCAAACGACTTGATTTCGGACCCTTTGGTTCTGATGTCCCAATCGGACATCTGGGTGTCAATGATCTGATCTACACAGCGGACAGAGGCATGGGGTGGACGACGCCACCAACACAATTCGTTGATTCCGGAATTGGTAATGCCTTTACTCGCGATTATGCACTGATCACTGATTCAACATTCAACATGGATGTTGGCCGCGGAATTTATTCCGTAACCATTGGTCTGGGTAGCGCTGTGACGGCCCATGACAACGTTCGAATTTGGGTTGAAGGCAGAATCGTCGATACCGTAACCACGGCAGCCGGTCAGTTCTACTCAAAAGCGTTTGCGGCTAGAGGCAGCGATGGAACGTTGAACATTCGCATCGAAGACTTGGGCGGTGCGTCGAATGAGGCTGCCTTGGATTTTATCCAAGTGCAACCAAAACGCCCATTTGTTGTTGGCAAAATTGAGACTGGGTTGAGCTTCCCTAGCGTGGCAAATCAAACGCCAGCAACCACAACAATTGAAGTGACAAGACCAGAAATTTCGGAAACGACGACATCGAACGCCAGCATTGCTGCGAGACCTATGACGACCAGCGCTTTTTCCAAGATAAATTTGGAGCGATCGACTTCCGACGATTCAATGAAAGCGATCAAAGAAGAGTTTGTTTTGGTGTCCGTTCTGAATGAAATTGTAAAAGAATTGGATTTCTAATCGAGCCGAATTGGATTTGAAATTTTTCAAACGGTGTGTGCGCATTGGTTGCACACACCGTAAGTCTGTTTATGAGTCTGAAGAAATCTGCTTTGACTGTTTGGTTTGAGAAAAAGACTCTTTGCTAGCATAAATCCGAAACAACTGGCGTCCCTTGTTGGCAGGTTGCAATCGCAAGAGTTTGAATTCAAGTTTCAAAGTAAATGCCCCTTGCTTGTGTGGGATTGTAATGCCAATGTTGTGCGAAACGCTCCTACTTTCGGCCTTGTCGAATTGGCACTTTACTAAAAGCCATTGACGTTGCCTACCCAATTTGGGTATTTAACCAATAGGCAACGGAGCGCGACGTGCGCTTTGCTAGAGGGTTTCGTATTATTCATTGCAATCATGTTTCAAACGCGCAATTGCAAATTTCGAACCTTGCTCCTACTTTTAGCGTTGGTTTTGGTTGTGGCGGGATGTCGCAGTTGGCTGGAACCGAAGTCGGCCCCTTCAAAAGCCAAGCCGTTACAGCAGTTTCGAATGCCTGCAGATTCTGTTGTGTTGGAGGTTGTCGTCGCGGAATTTCCGGAAGAACAAATGCAGGCATTGTCGGCTGCCATGCGTCCTTACTTGGATCAGCAAGAGGTCAAGGTGAGCGAGCGTCAGGCCTGGAGCAAAAATGGGTTCGTGATTGGTTCGTTTCATTCAACTTGGCCAAGTGACCTGCGTGATGCGTTAACCAAGCCCAAAACGCTTGAGGAATCCGGCGACAATCGCATCAGTTGGGACGAACTGCAATCGATCAATGCCAAGCCCACTGTAGTTTCACACCAAAAGTTGCAATTTCGTACAGGTGAACCGCGGGATATCTTTGTTTCGAATTTTCTTGACGTCGCGCGTTGGAAGGTGGTCGGGGACGATGCTGAGCAAGACGAAAGAACTGTAAACAACGCCCGCGGTTGGTTCAAAGTTATTGCAACTTTGAGTCGCGGCACCTCGATCGGCCTGACGATTGTCCCCAAGGTCTCCTTTGGGGATACTCGGCAACAAATCGGTGTTGTCGATGAAGGCCTCGCGTTTCAATTAAAACAAAATGAATTCGTATATTCAAATCTTCCTTCACACATCGAATTATCTCCTGGTGAAACAGTAGTCATTTACGCCGATTCGCAAATCGGGGAACTCGGTGATTTACTGTTGGGTTCTGGAAATTCGCTGGAAAGGTCCGGTAGCCGATTGGTATTGATGAGGCTAGTTCATACGCAACATGACGATTTGTTTGGCTTGTCAAGTCTGCACTGAGAAATTGATTCAAGGCGTAACGGCATTGAGCAATCGCACGGTTTCGAGATAATAGAAGGCGGTGTGCTGGCCAACATGTGGTTTTAGCGCAAATGACCCTGATTCTTGGAGAACCAAAATGCCGTTAGTGCCAATGCGAATTGTCTTGGATCATGCCGCCGAAAATGCTTATGGCGTCGCAGCCTTCAATGTTAATAATATGGAACAAATCCAAGCCATTATGGAAGCGGCAGCCGAAACCGACTCACCCGTTATTGTGCAGGCCTCCCGCGGCGCACGTAAATATTCGCAAGATAACTACCTTCGTCACTTAATGTTGGCTGCTGCCGAATTATATCCGCATATCCCAGTGGTGATGCATCAGGACCATGGTAACAGCGTTGAAACCTGCATGAGCGCAATCGACAACGGCTTTACTTCAGTGATGATGGATGGCTCTTTGAAAGAGGACGGTAAATCTCCTGCAGACTTTGATTACAACGTCGGCGTTACAAAAAGAGTTGTCGAACTAGCACATGCCAAAGGCGTCTCGGTTGAAGGTGAGTTGGGTTGTCTCGGCTCACTAGAATCCGGTGAAGGTGAACAAGAAGACGGTCACGGTGCCACCGGAACTCTCTCGCATGATCAATTGTTAACCAACCCCGACGAGGCCGAACAATTCGTCGCGGAGACTAACGTCGACGCTTTGGCTGTCGCGATTGGCACTAGTCACGGCGCCTACAAATTCACTCGGAAACCCGACGGCGAAGTTCTTTCGATGAAAACGATCGAAGAAATTCACAAACGACTACCAAACTGTCACCTCGTGATGCACGGTAGCAGTAGCGTGCCACAAGACCTGCAAGACATCATCAATAAATACGGTGGTCAACTCAAGCAAACCTGGGGTGTACCTGTAGAAGAAATTCAACGGGGAATCAAATTTGGTGTTCGAAAAATCAATGTCGATACCGACAATCGATTGGCAATTACCGGAGCGATTCGCAAGGTTTTTGCGGAAACGCCCGAGAAATTCGACCCGCGGGACTATCTCAAACCGGCACGTGATGCGATGAAAAAGGTTTGTGTTGATCGCATGACGGCGTTTGGTCAGGCGGGACATGCAGCCGATTTGCGCAAACGATTGAAATGAGCAACGCTTCGAAGGGTTTAACCACGCACCCTGTCGCCTCAACATTTGTCGATCAGCGCGAGCAATTGTTGTTGGCGCCCTATGCGATGCATAGTAGTGATTCGTTAGGACGTCAACATCCCGAAACCGAGCACGCCTATCGCGGACCGTTTCAACGGGATCGTGATCGCATTTTGCACAGTTCGGCCTACCGCCGACTCAGTGGGAAGATGCAAGTGTTTACGGGTGAAATGGGAGACTATCACCGCACGCGTTTGACCCACACACAAGAGGTCGCAACGATCGCGCGTACGATCGGCCGTGTGCTGGGGCTGAACGAAGACTTGATTGAGGCCCTGGCCTTGATGCACGACATTGGTCATCCGCCTTATGGTCATGCTGGCGAAGATGCATTGAATGAATGTGCGGCTGAATTCGGTGGCTTCTCACATAACCGCTACGCCCTTGTCATCGTTCAAGAATTGGAGTTGCGCTATAACGGTTTCACCGGGTTGAATCTAACGCAAGAAGTCCTGGCTGGGCAAACCTCCCGGATCGACAAAAACAAATCTGGATTGCATCGCCTGCTCGAAGTGCAATTGGTTGATGCGGCGGACAGCGCAGCCTACGATGCCCATGATACGGACGATGCCATCAAACTCAATCTTGTGACGCTGGACGACATGTCGCATTTGGAGTTGATTCGATCTTCTCTGGAGGCGATTCGGCGCAAGCATGTGAATCTGGACAAAGGCTTATTGAGGAAGGCGACCGTCCACTATCTCGTCAATCAACAAGTCACAGACCTCGTGAATTGGAACCGCTCGCAACTCGAAGAACGTATGTTTTCGTCGTCGACGCAGGCGCGGGACAGCGATTTTGTGATTGGGCCTAGCCCGGAATTGATTGAAAAGAAAAAGGAACTTGAACGATTCCTGTATGAACGAGTCTATCGCCATCCGCGCATCGTTCGCGTACGAGAGGCCGCTCAATCGCGACTCAAGGCAATGTACGAAAGGTACCGCCAACGACCTGAGTTAATCCCTGCTCATTACCAGCCGCGTCTGCGAGAAATTGGCGTTTCGAGAATGGCCGTCGAATACTTGGCTGGAATGACTGATCACTTTTGTGAACAAACGTACGCCAAAGTCTTCATTGATTGATTGCGCAGTTTACCGGTATCGGAAATTGTTGGAGTGATTTGCTGACAATTGGCGAGCTTGGCGTTTTTTTGGCGTTATTGCAGGATTGGCACTGTTCTCGATTTCGTTTCTTGCTTTACAATAGAAGCAGGCAACTTTATACGGTGTAATGTCGGGATTCCGACCCACCCCGCCCGCAATTGACTTTCATTGCATTTTATTCTCAGCGTTTATTTACGGACTTGGATTCAGGTCCGCGCCGCCAAATTGATATATGTGGAAAACAGGAACTATCAACAGGTAGTCGATTCGAAACAAGAATCATCGAATCGGTAATTCCCTGCCAGTTGTGTTTCTAATTTTTTGTTTCCCACAATCACAAGTTTTTGTAAAACAAATCGGGTTTAAGCAATTATGAATTTAGTACTTTGGGTCTTTCGGGCGCTGTTTATTGCGGTGTCCATCGGGGTTTCCGTATCCTTGATTTCGGCGAGTTCTGAAAATAATCCGGTGCTCGGTGTGATTTTGCTTTTCACACTCGGGCCACTTGCCATTATCGGCCTGGATATCGCCGTCAAACAAAAGCGTATCGATTTGATTTCGGCGGTTTATTTTGGAACGCTTATTGGCCTGTTATTGGCCCACACGTTCAATATTGCCTTGACGCCGTTATTTGAGAATTATGCCGTCGATATGATGAAGGCGAAATCGATAGTGATGCTCTTTCTGGGCGTGGCATTTTCCTATATCTGCGTCAGTTTTTTGTGGCAGACAAAAGATGATTTTCGATTCATTATTCCTTACGTCGAATTCAGCAAAGACGTGAAAGGGGCGATGCCCTACATCTTGGATACCAGCGTGGTGATCGACGGACGAATCGCCGACATCGTTGAAACGGGGATCATCGACAATCAATTGATTCTGCCACGGTTTGCGCTGATGGAGTTGCAAGCCATCGCGGATAGTTCCGACAAGTTGCGTCGCTCGCGTGGTCGACGCGGTCTCGATATTCTCAACCGCTTGCGTGGGAACGAAAACGTCGATCTGAAAATTTTTGATCGTGAGTTGCCGGAAATGAAGGGGCAACCCGTTGATCTCAAGTTGCTGACCCTCGCACGGCATCTCGGTGGAAAAGTCGTAACTGGCGATTTCAATCTAAACAAAGTTGCCAAGTTGCAAAACGTGCCGGTGATCAACCTCAACGAAGTTGCCAATTCACTTAAACCCGTGTTCTTGCCGGGCGAGCAAATACGTGTGAAGGTCGTCAAGGCGGGGGAAGGGCCTGGACAAGGCGTCGGCTACCTCGACGATGGCACAATGATCGTTATCGAAGATGGTCGCGAATACATCGGCGAACACGTAGACATTATTGTCACAAGTATGCTGCAGACAAATGCCGGGCGAATGGTCTTTGGCCGGTTTGATGCAGTCAACTAGGATTGCACACACATGCCTTGTCTTTTCCTGTCTGCAACTTAGCGTTACGTTTTGCCTTTTCGATACGACACATCATGATTGGCCAGCATCGAAAGGTCTTTTTTCGATTTCGCCTAAATTTTTTTTGATTTCGGGCGGATGCGTGATAGTGTACTAGTGTGAAACGAAAACGATATCCGAGTCATCAAAGAGGAGGGGCTATCATGCAAGATCCACCTGGCTGTAAGACGAGAGTTCGTTGGGATTCGTCAGCTTAAGAGGCGATCCAAGCGGAACTCAAGGACGCGGAACCAAACCCATTTTCATTCACCTTTAACCCAACCCTAAAAATTTGAACTGCCGAAAACCTCGGTGGTGAGTCTGATCAACTTACCTTCGAGGTTTTTTTTGCGCGCTGTCAGGCTTCTTAAGAGACAAATCGGCGAAACCTGATTGTGGGCGTCATTGATGAGCATACGCAATTAGCAAAATTTCGTAGAATGAGCTGTCGAAGTTTTCAATGATGAGCGGGCAACTAAGTCGATGAGTGAGCAGGACCAACGAGTTGGCAATAACTATGACCGTGCGGCTTGGTTTTACGAAATAAGTGCAGCGGTTTTTTCCGCCGGCAAAATCCGCGCGTCCAAAAAATATGCCGTATCTCGATTGAACCCTGGCGGTCGTGTGTTGATCCTCGGCGTCGGTAGCGGCGAAGACGCCGTGATGGCGGCGGAACGAGGGGCTCAGGTGACCTGCATCGATCTTTCGCAAAAAATGCTGGAACAAGTGAGCAAGAAACTGGCAGCCACGGGGCTTTCCGCGGAAGTATTATGCGAGAACGCCTTCCATCACCAAAGGCTCGGTTTTTACGATGCCGTGTGTGCACCTTACTTTTTAAATATTTTCTTGCGAAAAGACATGGAACGGATGTTGTTGCATGCCGCTAGTTTGTTGAAGCCAGGGGGCGCGTTTTTAATCGCGGATGTCGCGCAGGCCCAGGGCAATATTTTTGAGCGAGCCTTCAACATCTTTTATCTCAAACTGGCGATGGTCAGCTTTTGGATGTTGGGTTTGGTACCGCTCCATCGCAATTACGATTATCGCGAGGTGTTTCCGTTGGCGGGTTTGCAAGTCGAGCACGTTCGCTATTTTCGGTTCTTAAGGTACGGCCCGGTCCTATTTCAGACGATCGTTGCTCGGAAATTAGCCAGTTGAAAACAGGTCGTGAAAATCAACAAAGTGTGAAAACATCGATTGGACTGACGCTCGGTCAGACGCGATTTGAGTGGTGGATTTTTGAGTCTTCGGAACAGTCTTCTACCGTAGCGGCGATCGATTTTGAATTCGGTTTTTAAGAAGAGTTTCGAATTCGTTCTCTTGCCAGGGCAAGGCCCGCAGCGTCTCAATTTGTTGTTAAACAGAAAAAACAGGATAATCGCTTGCAGAGAGGAAGCGATGCATTCCAATCCGCCACATCTGTTCGGTTAGTTCTTTTTGGCGATCCATGCTAGTTGGTGGAATCCGTCCAAACTCTTCGTGCAAAACAGCTCGAAATTGCCTGTGTCATTCTGGATGCATTCTGCGATGAAATCGTTTTCGCGAGCGACGCATTTTGGTTCCGTGGCCAATTGTTCCTGTTTGTCGCCGGAAAAAAGGCTGGCGAAATCCTCGGTCGTGTACAGATGAGCCAACGATTCAAGCCATCTTACAATGACTTCTTCATCAGCCTTGATTTTTTTGAGGTCGTGGAAGGCGGATTCGACACAGCTAAAATCGGATCCAAGATGCTTTCAGTCCTGAATTTTTTGCATCCTGCGAGACTGTGCCCTTGAGATTCTGCGCTAATACGATTTAGGGAGGTTAACAGAACAAAAAGCACCTTTACCGAAGCAATAGGGGGCATTCGCGGCAATCTCCCTTCGGCTCTAGAAAAATTGCGAGACTCGGTACCTTGAACATCCTACCCTTTTGTTGGTACGCTTGGGAAATTTTGTAAAAATCCGGTTCTATTTTTTTCGTCTGGAGCGGTCGCCTGTGCCTCGTCGTAACGACATCAAAAAGATTTTGTTGATTGGTTCGGGGCCCATCGTTATTGGGCAAGCTTGCGAATTTGACTATTCGGGAACTCAGGCCTGTAAAGCATTGCGTGAGGAAGGCTACGAGGTAGTCTTGGTCAACAGCAACCCGGCCACGATCATGACTGACCCGGCCACAGCGGAGCGAACATACATCGAACCGCTCACTTGGCCACTGATTGAAAAGATCATCGCCAAAGAGCGTCCCGACGCATTATTGCCTACTCTCGGGGGTCAAACAGCCCTCAATCTTGCTCTCGATCTCGACAAGCATGGCGTCCTCAAAAAGTACAATGTTGAGATGATCGGAGCGAAAGCAGACGTCATCGACAAAGCTGAGAATCGTGAACGTTTTCAGCAGGCGATGACCAAAATCGGCCTTTCGACCTGCAAAGGCCGTACGGTGCACACTGTCGATGAGGCTCGGGTGGTAATGCAGGAGGTGGGCTTGCCATGCATTGTGCGTCCAAGCTTTACGATGGGGGGAAGCGGTTCGGCCATTGCCTACAATCGCGACGAGTTCGACATCTTGGTCAAACGCGGCCTCGATCAGTCGCCAACAACTGAAGTACTCGTTGAAGAGTCAATTATTGGCTGGAAAGAGTTTGAAATGGAGGTCATGCGCGACCTCGATGACAACGTTGTGATCATTTGCTCGATTGAGAATTTTGATCCGATGGGAGTTCATACCGGTGATTCGATCACAGTCGCTCCCGCGCAAACCTTATCTGACAAAGAGTATCAGCGGATGCGCGATGCGAGTATCTCGGTGATTCGAGAGATTGGCGTTGAAACGGGTGGTTCCAATATTCAGTTTGCCTGTGACCCAAAATCCGATCGCATGATTGTGATTGAGATGAATCCCCGAGTGAGTCGTTCGAGCGCTCTGGCCTCGAAGGCAACGGGATTTCCGATCGCCAAGATTGCAGCGAAGCTTGCGGTAGGATATCGCTTGTGGGAACTTCCGAACGATATCACGAAAAAGACGAAGGCCTGTTTTGAGCCGACCATCGATTACGTAGTCACCAAGATTCCGCGTTTTGCGTTTGAGAAATTTCCAGAAGCTGATCCAACGTTGATGACACAGATGAAGAGCGTCGGTGAAACGATGGCCATCGGCCGCTCATTCAAGGAGTCCTTTCAGAAAGCGTTGCGGGGCCTGGAGGTCGGCAGTTTTGGATTCGGTTGCGATACGAAGGACTTGTGGGGCACCGAAGACCAGCCCGATGAACAGTCGATTCGTTCGAAGCTATCGATTCCTAACGCAGATCGCGCCTGGTACTTGCGATATGCGTTCAAATTGGGCATGTCGATGGAAGATATTTACGAACTGACCAATATCGATCGCTGGTTTTTGTTTCAGCTCCAAGAAATCGTCGCCATGGAAAACCGTTTGCGAGAATGCGATGGTCTCAAGAGCGCGCCCGAGAGTCTGATGCGTGCGGCCAAACGAATGGGGTTTGCGGATCGGCAATTGGCGTTTCTGTGGGGCGAATCGGAGAGTAAGGTTCGAGCAAGACGATTGGAGTTGGGTATCCGAGCGACCTTCAAGGCCGTCGATACTTGTGCAGCCGAGTTTGAAGCGCAGACCCCTTATTTCTACAGCACCTACGAGTCTGAAGACGAAACGCCCGCAAAAATTGCTGGAACAAAGCGCATCATGATTCTCGGTGGTGGTCCGAATCGCATTGGCCAAGGCATCGAATTCGACTATTGCTGTTGCCACGCCAGTTATGCCTTGCGCGAAATGGGTATCGAATCAGTGATGGTCAACTCCAATCCTGAAACGGTGAGTACGGACTATGACACCAGCGACCTGCTATTCTTTGAACCGTTGACTGTGGAAGATGTGCTCAATATTTGTGACCGCATTCAACCGGATGGCGTGATCGTTCAGTTTGGTGGACAAACGCCACTCAACTTGGCGCGAGCTTTGGTCACTGCGGGCGTGCCGATTATTGGCACCAGTGTTGAAACGATCGAGGCCGCAGAGGATCGCGAGAAATTCCAAAAACTGTTGCAGAAACTCGACTTAAAACAACCGGCAAATGGAATCGCCAGGACGATGAATCAGGCTCGGAATGTTGCCGAGACAGTTGGATTTCCTTCGTTAGTTCGACCAAGCTTCGTGCTGGGCGGTCGCGCCATGGAGATTTGTTACGACAAGACTCAGTTTGAGAAATATGTTGCTGAAGCTTTCATGGTGTCTCAAGGCGAGCCAGTTTTGATTGACCGTTTTTTGGAAGACGCGATTGAAGTCGATGTGGATTGTATTTGCGATGGCACCCACGTGACCATAGCAGGTGTGATGGAACATATTGAAGAGGCCGGCGTGCATTCGGGTGACTCGGCTTGTTGCCTGCCAACACATTCGTTGCCCAAGGCAACTGTTGATGAAATTCGAGCGGCCACTGTTGCGATGGCATTGAAATTGCGTGTGGTTGGTTTAATGAACGTTCAGTTCGCTGTCAAAAAGGAAGACGGTGTTTTTAACGTCTATGTCTTGGAGGTCAATCCGCGTGCGAGCCGCACGGTTCCCTTTGTGGCCAAAGCGACAGGGATGCCGGTGGCTGCGATCGCCGCCAAGATCATGGCGGGGATGAGCTTGGTGGAATTGGATGCAACAGCAGAAATTATTCCGAAAGCTTATTCCGTCAAAGAAAGTGTTTTTCCGTTTCGAAAATTTGTTGGTGTGGACATTGTGTTGGGCCCAGAAATGCGCAGCACGGGTGAAGTAATGGGAATCAGCCACACGTTTCCTTTGGCGTTCGCAAAAAGTCAGTTGGCCGCGGGTGTAGTCTTTCCCACGGAAGGCAGAATCTTTATTAGTGTCTCGGCGCGGCATAAGGAGGCTGCCTCGGGCCTTGCGCGACGATTGCATGCGATGGGCTTTAAGATCCTGGCAACGGCTGGCACGGCCAAGCGGCTTGAGGAAGACGGCGTACCAGTCGAGCGAGTGAAAAAAATCATCGAAGGCAATCCAAACTTGATTGACCATATGAAAAACGATTCGGTCGCTATGATCCTCAATACACCCAACGGCAAAGGCGCGCGAACTGACGAGGGGCGAATCCGTGCGACTGCGGTGCAGTATGGCGTGCCCTGTATCACGACGCTACCAGCCGCCGAGGCTGCAGTGACTGCAATGGAAGCATTACTTGACGAGGAACTCGAGGTCGAAGCACTTCAAGATCGACTGGGTTTTTCATTGAAATCCTGATGCCTTGACGAATAATGACTTTTATTGCAACCAGAACGCGACAACTTTAAACTGGAAATTGAGTTTCTCTGCATCTTAAGATTGGAATGGTCTTCAATCATATCCAAAACGTTTAGATGTTGAGATTGTGCCAAATGGGAGTGCCGATGCATTTTAAGCGATAGGAATTGATCAATGACACCAAAAGCCGTGTTGTGGGGGAGTCGGGATGTGTTTTGCACTCCCTGTACTTGCAGCAACAGGGATGAATTGGCAAGAAGTCAAGCCATTTTTTCCCCCCGATGGCAGGACGGCCAAAGGTCACGTTGTTTACTTGTATGCGCCTAGCTGACGAGGAACACGCCCTACCGAATCGGCGCTCGTCGAGTTAAGAAAAGAAGGTTTCCGGATCGACACGATCAACGCTCGCGATACAAGAAACGCATCGGAAACCTATCATATCAATCGTTTGCCAACCTACATTTATTATGTAAATGGCGAGGAAATTCGCCGCGTTTCAGGCACGTTATCAATATTTGAAATGCGTCAGCTATGGTGCAAAACAAATTTTTAGATAGTTTATCGGGAAGGCTCTGCCATTCTCGCCGTGTTTTTGCCTACTCGAAAAAGCTTGCTTCATTCGAGAAGTTGAGCAGCGATGAATCTGAAGGTAGCCGTTTTTATTTGCCCTTATCGACTAATTCTTCTTGTAGCTTTGCCAATAATCGAGAAAGCGATACGCGAATCGCGCCATCTGACTTGCCGGTCTGTTTTGCAATCTCAGCTGTGGGCATTCCATCTCGGTAGCGCAACAAAATGATGTTTTGTTGTTCTTCATCTAACTTCGAGATTGCTAGTTGCAAGCGCGCAAGTCGCCAGTTGCGGCTGACGGCCATGCTTGGAGAGGTAATGCTGGCAATCAACATTTGTTCGAAGGCCGGTGCGTCTTGTTCGCCCGAACCGATTTGGCTGAACATTTGGTTGCGGTTGTTCGTGCGTTTGGCAGCCCCGAAATGTTCCCGATGTGCATCGACAACGCGACGACGGGCCAATTGCTCGAGCCAGCGATCGACATCCAATTCATCTTTAGGGATTTTGGGTAGAGCCGTCACAGCCGATGCCGAGATCTCTTGAAATAAGTCATCGAGTTCGACGACCTTCAACAGATGCTCGCCAGTGATATGGCGTAAAAATCCTAGCAATCGACCTTTACGCAATTCCAAATAGGCACCTAGGGATTCGGTGCTTCCCAGACGAATTTGGTCCAGCAATTCGTTTTCAGTAGGTTTGTTCATGGGTTGGATTCTTGGATGAAGATTGAAACGGGTCCGTTGGCCGAACCATAGGAGCAAACGCAAGCAAATGGATCGTCGAGCGAATTCCACACCATCGACAGAAGTGGATTCGGATTACACGGGCAATGTTTTAGTCCTAAGGTTTTTTTTGTGGAAACAAAGATTAAACTGTTGTCGGAATTTTAATCGCTCCCAGGCGTCGTGAATATGGACGACTTAGACAATAAAACTTATGTATCCAAGTGGAATTCCACGATTGATTTGCTTGAAAAGTGTTTGATTCACCTGCAGGGCGTATCTCCGGTCGCGCACGCGAAGGACATCCGAGACGCCTTTCTGCCACTTGGCGTCGTAAGCAGGTTGGTGTTAGTGGAATTGATCAAGTTTGACATGGCAACTGCCGCGAGATTGGGCCTTGAGCGTTTGTTGGATTTTTATTTGACAGAGTTTTCGGAGGAGTTGCCACGGGAAGGCATTCCTGCGGATCTTGTGCTGGAGGAGTTGCAGGTTTTGCGGGAGGCGGGGCACGATCCGGATGTTAATGACTACTTAATTCGGTTCCCGCACCTTGCTGACATCTTGCCCAATTGGGCGACCCACAAAATGAATGCCACTTGCAATCCAATGGAAGCGATGGGAAGCGCCCCTCCCGAACTTGAAATCGGAACCAAGGTCTCCGATTTTCGGATTTTGCGTTGTGTTGGAAAGGGAGCATTTGCAAACGTCTATCTGGCGTTGCAGGAAACGATGCAACGACTTGTCGCGCTCAAGGTTTCCAAACGACGCAGTGAAGAATCGCAGTTTCTTTCACAGTTGGACCATCCCAATATCGTTCGCGTTTATGACGAACGGAATCAAACGGATCCGCCGTTACGAATGTTGTACATGCAGTTCGTCGGCGGTGGAACTCTATCGGGATGTTTGCGGCGAGTTGCTCCAATGGACATTCAAGACAAATCGGGTACACAACTGGCGGATTCGATTGGCGAACATTTGACGCTCTGTGGTTTGGGAGAATTGAATCAAGTCGGCAACAGTCATGTAAACAAAATGGACTGGCCAACGCTTGTTGCATACGTTGGAATGCAGCTTGCCGAGGGACTCGATTACGCGCACCAGCAAGGTATCATACATCGCGATATCAAACCGGCCAATATTCTGCTCAGTGCGGATGGAACACCAAAGCTCGCGGACTTCAATGTGAGTTTCAGTGGACTATCGGGGCGGGCCGGCGCTGCCGCTTATTTTGGTGGCTCGTTGGCCTATATGTCGCCCGAGCAAATTGAAGTAGCCAGTTCGGCTGGCAGGACCATCCAGGCTGAGGATTTGGACGAGCGCTCGGACATTTACTCGCTGGCCGTTGTACTCTGGGAAATGTTGCACGGTACGAGGCCGTGGCATCAAGACGATTCGCCAGGCAGTTGGTCGGACGCTCTAGCCGCCGAAGCAGAGTTGCGGAAATTGCCGCTTCCCGAAAATCGAACGATAGCATCTTCGGCACGTCGCACTGGCTATCGTGTTTTGGACCAAACTCTCAGGCGTTGTTTATGTTTGCAAAAGGAGAATCGCCCGAGTTCTGGAAACGTTTTGGCTAAACAATTGAGGCTGGCGCTTCATCCTAGCGCGGCAAGGCGACTCTATCCGCAACACGCTGAACAACGAGCTTTCTTGAGCCGTCTGCCGCCCTGGTTTGTCTTGACGCTCGGCACCTTAATTCCGAATCTCATCGCGGCGGTGCTCAATTTTATTTACAACAGCGGGCGAATTGCTACGCAATATCCCGACACGTGGCACAACTTTATCAAGGTCTCCACAATCATCAACTTGATTTTCTTTCCGTTGGGAGTTTCCGTATCGCTGTGGTTGATCTTGTCTTATTCGCGTTCATTGCTCCGGTTGCGTGATCCCGATTCGATGAATCATGGGTCGTTGCGCAGCTACTGGAATCTCGGGCACCACGTCGCAATAGTCTGTGGAGTGCTGTGGGTTGTTGCAGGGATGATTTTCCCAATACTACTATTGTCCCTTAGTGTGAGTGACGCGTTTCATTTCTTTTTCTCGTTTGTGATTTGTGGAGGAATTGCGGTTGTTTATCCGTTTTTCTCAATCACGCTATTGAATTTGTATTTGTACTATCCACAAGTTGCCTCACTCACTTTGTCGGACCCTGAGTTTCCGATTTGGAGCAAGCGATTGCGATTGCTTTCGCGTTGTTATTTGGGGATTGCGGCGGCGATTCCATTGATCGCCCTCTCGTTGCTGGTGACGGTCGCAAATGCTAAACAAGAGGATCCTCGCGCCTATTTGATGGCAGCGATCATTGCAACGGCCGTCGGTTTCGCGGCCTCCTTTTTTGCGGTGCAGTACATCGATGATTTTGTCCATGATGTCGGCGACTTCATGGTAGAAGATGTTTCGAAGCGGCGGGTAAATTAGAAAGTCGTTTTTCGCCCCCACGAAATAACGGTCGGTAATGTCACCGAGTGATTGTAATGTCACCGCGTGATTGTGAGATCACCGAGTGATTGTGAGATCATCGTAACTCTAGCAGCCTGTTGAAAAACGGCTTGACGAGCCACAGAAGGCAATGGAGACGCGCAATCGAACCAGGTTTTTCAGGCATGTTTCGTGTCGCCACCGGAGTGCTTGCGCCCTGCCGCTAAGTTTTGCAACAGCCTGCGAGGTATGACACGCCCCTGTGCATTGCGTCGGGGCCGACTAAAAAAGTTCATAGCCAAGGAGTTCATAGCCAAGGAGTGCAAGACGGCTAACTTGCAAAACCACGTTCGCCTAACCACCAAGCAGGGCGTTTACTTGTTTTCTTGAGTCCATATTGGTTGTCGCAGTGTTTGCTGATGTAGGCGGCACCATCTTCCACAGAATCTGTGATGTACAACAGGCCCAGGTCTTGTGAATCTATCGTGCCGGCGGCGGGCATTGTCTCAATAAATTTCAGCAGGCCCTTCCAGTATTCCGTTCCGATCAGGACGACCGGAAAGTTCTTGATCTTGCCCGTTTGAATCAAGGTGAGTGCTTCAAACATTTCATCCATCGTTCCAAAACCGCCTGGGCAAACAACAAACGCGTAACTGTACTTCACCAGCAGCACTTTGCGTACAAAGAAATAATTCATCGTCACCGATCGGTGTACGTACGGGTTTTCATTTTGCTCGAAGGGCAAAACA
>JAHEAM010000380.1 GCA_024642765.1 Planctomycetaceae bacterium | reverse complement strand
TACCGATGTGTTGGCCTACTTTTGCCGAGCGGTTGATAACCAAGTTCGCACCGTAGTTCGAGCTCTTCTAAGCGAGAAACGGGACATTCGCCGCGAAATCAACCTGACGAATTCAGCGATCATTCCGCGCTCACTAGGCGTTGAGTCGCCCAGCTTGCATGTGATCCAGACGGAAGTTCTCGATATGGTTGCCGATGCTCTAGGGGCAGACGGAGAAGCGTTCGTACGCTTGTACTTGGCTCTCTATTCTTGGGGAGAGATCGCCGAGCGATTGGGGGGAACTCCGGATGCAGCGCGGATGCGATGGCAGCGTTGTGTTAAGCGAGTGCGTGATCAGTTGGCCCTGCGCCGTGAGGCAACAGGCGATGAGTGATTCCAAATTCGGAAAATCTTCATTCTCAGATCATTCGATGGGCGATTGGCTTGCTCGGTTGGACGACATACAAGGTGCTGCAATCGACCTGCACACAGAGGAAAGGTTCCGGCAACTGGAACCGGCACGACTTCTAGATGTCTGTTGTCGGCATCTGCTCGCGCGCTGGCGAAATGGGGAATCGCCTTCAATCGAAGAGTATTTGGCACTGTTTCCGAGTCTCAATGATGTTGATTCAATTCTTGAATTGCTTGACGCAGAAATTTGCGGGTGCTCGCATCAAGGCCTCGATCCGCAAGAACGAAATTTGGTGGGACGCTTTCCAGGCTTTGCAGATGAAATCAACGCCATGCTCGCACTCTTGCAAATCGAGCGCCCAGAACGGCGATCAAATGAATCCGAGTCGGCGACCTCAAAAACTTGTGTGCCAGCAGGGTACGATGTTTCGGCGCGCTTTAACACATTTGAAACTAACGGATTCTTGGCGACCGAATTTGCGACGAATCGTAAAATTCTCTTGATCCGCGTTTCCGAAATATTGAACAAGGAGCAAAGGGCGTCACTAGAATCGCGTTTCAACGATTTGAAAAAGATCGAGCATCCGCTTGCCAGCCGGTTGCATTCGCTTGCGTTCGACGTCCAAGAACGGGCTTGGGTCGTGACCGATCGAGTACAAGGCCGAACATTTCCCGAGCGACTCCGAGCGACACTTTCTGATCAACTTTTGACCAAATGGTTGGCCGGGATTGCAGCGTTAGGGGTGGTTTTGGATTCACAAAGTGTTGCGGCAAGATGGATTGACATGTCGCTGATTTTGATCGATCACAATGATCAATTGGTATTTCCCCTTTGGAGCGTGTTGTTAGATTCCGTACCAGCAGATAGGGGGTGGCGAGTGGTGATTGTAGGTTTCCTAAGCGATATTAATTGTGAGCTCCAGCGCGGCGGTGAGTCGGGTTTGGTAACCATTTCAAATCGAATGACTAGCGAATTGGCAAGTATTGAACGACAATGCAGCGCAGGCTTTCGCAATCGCCTTGAAACACTTGAGGCAATTTGGCTTCGACTCACACAGATTGATTCGCGATAGCACATGTTCGGTTCTAACTCCACAAAGAGATTACGATTACGATAGGTTGAAACTTTGAATGATCGTCGTTTTCGGTCATCCAACCTAACCAAGTCATTCGTTCACCAATCATTTATTTGCAAAGAGTTTCATCGGCAAAATGGCCATTATCGTCTGCCCCTATTGCCAAAACGAAATGCAGACGCGGGAATCGAAGGTCGGTCGTTTTCGACCAACGTGTCGACGCTGCCAGCGGAAGTTTCTTTTGCAGGTTGATGCGTCAAATGTCGAAGAATCACGGCATCTCGGCTCCCCACTCACATCCATAACGGAAAACGAAACGCGCGGGGGCAACCAACCCCATTTGCCAGCTGTCGCATCTGACCCGCCGCTGAATTCAGACGACCAAGGCGAGTCACTACCTCAGTTCATTGGTGGTTATCGGATTCTTTCAGAATTGGGGCGTGGCGGTTTGGGAGTTGTCTACTTAGCCAATCAAGTTTCCTTGCAGCGAAACGTTGCGCTCAAGGTAATCCGTGCGGGTCTAAAACGAAACGCAACGGTCATCGCCCGTTTTATCCGTGAGGCCTACGCCGCTGCACAACTTTCGCATCCGAACGTTGTGCAAATTTTTGATCTTGGTAGCGATGGTGACACCCATTATTTCAGCATGGAGTTCGTCCCTGGTCAGAGCCTGGCCGAACTACTTAAATCGTCGGGACGACTGCCGCCAGAACAGGCAGCGGGTTATATACTGCAAGCGGCGCGTGGGCTGCAATACGCTCACAATCAAGGCATTGTGCATCGCGATATCAAGCCGGCAAACCTGATGCTTAGTACCTCCGGGGTCGTTAAAGTCGCCGACCTGGGCCTTGTGAAGATGGCTGGCGACGATTGGCAACCCATCCACGTAGCTGCAGCAAACACAGCGCGCAATGAACTCACGGCTTTTGGAACAACATTAGGAACCGCAAGCTACATGTCGCCCGAGCAGGCGTCTGACTCGAGCAATGTGGATCACCGAACGGATATTTTTGCGCTTGGTAGCACTTTCTATGCGTTGTTGGCTGGGACGCCACCAATTCCAGTTGCGGATCCTGACAGGCCGCAACTACTACCGCTTGAACCACCAAAAACCAGGATCGAAGAAAAAATTCCGAAGCTCGCCCCAGCATTGGCCCAAGTCGTCAATCGCATGATGGCGAACAGAGCTGATGATCGTTACCAAAGTTTGGCCGGGGTGATCCAAGACCTTGAGGCCCAATTGGGAGTTCACAGCGGGCAGAATTTTCATCCGCAGGAAGTCGATGTCGAACGCTTGGAACGGGCCGTTCAGGGCTACAACAACGCGCCGGCGACGGTTTTGCGGAAATGGTTGCCTCTCGCGTTCGTCTGCGTTTGCTCAGTGTTGCTGATTCTCGTTGTACTTACGTATCCGATTGCCGTATTGCCTGTCGTTGTTTTTTTTGCCACATCGGTAGCGAGCTACGGACTGATTTCCGGATGGAAACTCAAAGCTCATTGGATGAGTCGTCTGCGCGAATTGGTTTGGGGGATGAAATTTCAGTTTGCCTTTCTGACGTTGTTATTGCTGTTGATGATTGCGATTCCAACGGTAGCGCTCGGTCCGTTTGCAATTGGTTTGACGGCACTGGCGATGATTGCGGGCGGGACATTAGGGTGGACGTTTTTCTTCGTAGGCGATCAGGCGTTGCAAACGCAGCGTGCATCGGAACTCGAAGAGATCGGCCAAATGCTAAAGCGTATGCGCATCAGCGGAGTTGACGAAGATTCCTTGCAACTGTTCGTTGCGAAATTTTCGGGCAACGATTGGGAGGAAATATTCGAGGACGTTTTTGGGTATCGTGCGAAACGCCGCGCCCGCGTTGAACTTGCTCGAATTGGCGCTATGCATCGCCGAAATCAATTTCGGCCCTGGCTCGATGGATTGATTAGTCGAATCGAAAAACGTTTGCGTGAATTGAAACGAGCGAGCGACCGTCGCAAACTTTTCCGCATCGAACAAGCATCATTGCGCCAACAAGGCCTGTCCGCGACAGAAGCCGAAAACCAAGCCGACCGATTCATCGATGCGTTTATCAGTGATTCCGAAGAAGAAAGCTACGAGCGGTCCTACATTGCGTCGCCTAACGATGATCCGCGACAGGCTGTTGAGAGCAAGCGAAAACGCATTCGGCAGTTGATGATAGAAGCCAAAGCCAATCGCTTGCAAAAGAAATTGTTTTGGAAAATTCGTGTCGTGCCGTTTCTCAATCAGTGGCTCGGCCCGTTAACGCGTTTGATCTTGTCAGCGGTGTTGATGATTTGCTTCGGTTGCTGGGTCGCCTATGCTGCTCGCAACTACGAGGCACAAGTCTCGATCGCGAGTCAACAAACGCCCGCTTGGGGCGAACTCGTTTTGAATCGTTTGGGGCTCGGATACCTCTCGAACAACGAGCAAATTTTGCCAATACCCACGATTGGACGGTTCATCAGCGGTTTTGGAACGCTCTTTGCGGGTTGTTTTCTATTTCTGTCCGCGTTGATAAACGGCTGGCGTCCGACACTTTTCATGATGGGGGCAACGGCACTGCTCTTGGTTTTACCGCCCTTCAAAATTCTCGATCACGCAGCCTTGGGCGGTTCGCTCGGGGTCGCAACGATTCTCGCCGCCGCCTGCCTGGCAGGTGCATTCGTAGTCCGCGACCGGCTTCGAGATGAAGTCAGAATGTAAGGCTTCAACGAAATGACAACCGAATGGTCTCAGATGGACCAGTATCGTAATTCGAACTGTCATAAGTGCCTCGGGTGGAAATTTCGGACTACTAGAATGAGACATTCGGAAACC
>JAHEAM010000379.1 GCA_024642765.1 Planctomycetaceae bacterium | reverse complement strand
CAAAGGCTTTGGTGATCGATTGCTGATGGAGAATCTGACATTTCGTCTGCCACCTGGTGGAATCGTGGGCGTGATCGGACCCAATGGTGCGGGAAAGACAACTTTGTTCCGCATGATTACGGGCCAAGAAAAGCCTGATTCGGGCTCACTCAAAATTGGCTCGACTGTGGACCTCGGTTATGTCGATCAGTCACGGGATGCCCTTGATCCTGAAAAAACAGTTTATCAAGAAATCTCGGGAGGCCTAGACAATATCGAAGTCGCGAAAAGGAAAATTAACTCGCGTGCCTATGTTTCGCGTTTCAATTTTCGCGGCACTGACCAAGAGAAAAAGGTCGGCATCCTATCTGGTGGTGAACGAAACCGTGTTCATCTTGCAAAGCTATTGCGAACGGGTTCGAACCTGCTGCTCTTGGACGAACCAACCAATGACTTGGACGTCGATACATTGCGAGCGTTAGAAGAAGCTATTTCGAACTATGCGGGTTGCGTCGTTGTTACGAGCCACGATCGTTGGTTCCTAGACCGATTGGCAACCCATATATTGGCATTTGAAGGCGACGGCTACGTGCATTGGTGCGAAGGCAACTTTGCTACATATGAACAACAACGCCGTGAACGACTTGGCATAAACGATGACGAACCACGCCGTTTCCGTTACAAAAAACTTTTGACATAGTATCGCCTATCTGACTGAGACAAAGAACGTTTGCTGCTCGATAGCGAGTGAACTAATAATCAATCAACTATTTTCAAGGAAAAAATCATGACGATTTTACGATCCGGAGCTTCAAACAAATATTCGGAAAATTGGGCTTCGGCGTTTGGTGCGAAGAAATCGAAAGCCGAATCAGGTAAGCCCAAGGCAAAGGCGCTAGCCAAGATTACAACGAAAACGAAGTCAAAGACGGCAACTAAGCCAGTGACCAAGAAAGCGTTGAAAAAGGTCTGAGCATTTGTACACGACTATGCAGGTGTTTTCTCAATCGCAACAACGGTAACGGAGTTGCCGTTGTTCCAATCTGGCGTCTATTGCATTCCTTCTGGAATTCCATATTTGAATATTTCGCCGACGATCAGATTAATGTGTTCGCGGCGATTGGCGGGTGAAGGGTGCGTGCTTGCAAAGTCAGGCGTGGAACCGCCTCCCGATTCTTCTTCTAAAATGTTCATTAACTCGATCATATGTTCGGGATGGTAGTTTAGCAGTGACATCAGTTGTACGCCCCATCGATCGGATTCTAGCTCGTTCGATCGGCTGTACTTCATGCCGATAAAACTTGTCACCATTTGCGCCATGCGTTGTCCTGAGACATCCCCTGAGGCAACGCCAACTGCCGATGTAATGCCACTAAACATTTGACTGGTGGCCATTTGTTGGGCGCTGTGTCGTTCCAGTACATGTCCAATTTCGTGCCCAAGTACTGCTGCCAGTTGCCCCGGATGATTAAGGCGTCGATAGAGCGCCTCGGTAATGAATATTTGTCCCCCAGGCAACGCAAAGGCGTTTACGGTACGGTCGTCCTCCAACAAATGAAACTGGAATTGATAGGGCAAGGCACGATTGGATTCTTGCAGCAATTGTTCCAATGCCTGCACCAGGCGATTGCCCATGCTACTGACTTCGTTGCGAGCTACTGCGTCGTGTGAAATGCCACCAAATTGCCGGGCCATTTCAGGCGCAGACTGAATGCCCAAGACGATTTCCTCTTGCGCTGTCATTCCGCCAACGCGCTGAGGTTTACCCGTAATCGGGTTGATGTCGGTGTTGGAAAAATAACCGACAACCGAAAACAAAACGATCGCGCCTGCAATCAAGAGGCGAATCTTAAAAGCCGACATTTGGCCTTGGTTACTGGAAGCTCGGCGATAATAGCTCATTACTCAAACTGCAATATACTGGGTGTTGAAACGGCTTCCTTGCCAAGCCATTCTACCCTGGCATTTTTCAATGTTACAGCGGGAATCAAATGTTAGACTTTGGAATGCTTGAACTGAGTTGGGCAGCGGTTTGTTGTCAGACAGCAAACGCTGGCCATTCTAAAATCAACTGTAATTGCAAATCAGAGGTTCTGCATTGTTTGTTGGGTTGCTGAAAAGCCACTTTTGAGGTGTGGGACACGAAGAATTGGCGGGTGGGCTGCGGTTTTTTTGGCATCGACTCGTTCGTTCATTGTGGGACGCTGTGTTGGTCGACCATAACAGTAGCCTTGGGCCAATTGCGCGTTTGTGCTCAACATCCATTCATGATCAGCCTGCTGCTCGATACCTTCGACGATCACAATCGCACCCAACTTCCGGCATGTATCTATCGTGCCTTGGACCAACATATTGCGATAAGGATCTTTATAGCAGTCGCGAACCAATTCCATTTCTAGTTTCACGAAATCGGGTCGGACGGCATTTAGGACTTCCAGCCCGCGATTTTGACTGCCCAAGTCATCGACTGCGACACGAATGCCGTGCGAATGACATTCGCTTGTGAATTGTTTTAAGTCACTGATATCGTATTGTTCAGCCGATTCGATGATTTCAAAAACTAGATTTTGTCGATTAAATCCAGCTTGGCAGATTTCATCCAAGGCGCTTTCCCAATTAATAATTCCGGCTGTGAACAATCTCGGGTCTGTGTTTACAAAGGCGCGTTGGTGCGGATCGAATCCAGCCAGACCACGCAAGCAAGCGACGAACGCCGCATGAAGTACGATGTTTTTCGTATCAGTATTAACAGGCAAATCAAAAAACTGTTTGGCCGACAGAAAATAACCCGCTGGGTCTTCGAATCGAACTAGCAGTTCGAATCCGAAGTTGGACACCGTTTGGTTCGAGCGAACAATCGGTTGGTAGAAACACTTCAGCTGACCTTGCTCGACCGAGTGTTCAAGGCCTTGCCGTAATGTCGCAGAATAAAATTGGGTAAAAGGCAATTCAAAAGAAGTGGACGCGCCCAACAATCGGTATTGTATCGCAAAGGAATCCAAACAGGCATTGCCCAGATTTGACTTGAATTCGCCTAAGCCCAACCAGAGTGAGTCCATCGTACCGACGACCCGGGCAATCGCGCGATGCTCACTTGAGACAATCGTCTTATCCAAGACGAGAACCTCGATTTGGCTAAGAGTAAGGTTCGGTTTCGCGCGCAACAGTTTCATTGCTTACAAATGACTCTCAGGACACATCGATGTTTGTTTCTGAGTTTATCGGTCGAGACGACTCTCCGGACTTCTTTCAACGCAATCAGACACTGGTTTTTCACAAAGCGAACAGGCAGTCGCCCCGTCTTTATCGGTTTTAGCGGCCAAACCGCCGCAGGAACCCGTGATCGGCCGGTTCGAAAAAATGGCCCCAACAGCCATCGCTAATATGGCAATTCCGAAAATGATGAATGCTCCAATAAACACCGAAAGTGCCGATGACTGGTCTCGATCAGTAATTTGAAGGGCTGCGGGAAATTTCGCTGTGGACCAATCAACGAATTTGTTTTCGCGCCGTTCGATAGAAAGGAACTCGAATTCGTGATTTGTGGCAATTGCAGATGCAAGTTTTGGGCCCAAAACCATGATCGCTGTGGCTAACGCATCGGCGGTCAAGCAGTCCGCAGCCACGACGGAAACACTTGCCAGCGATTGTTCAACAGGCCAACCAGTCTTCGGATCAATTTCGTGTGAGTAACGTTTGTCACCGACGATCAAGAAATTTCGATAATCTCCTGAGGTTGCCATTGCGCCTTCCAACGCTATAACTCGGTGTGGTTTGCGAGCATTTTCTTCTGGGGATTCGATTCCGACTCGCCAGGGCGACGCATCAGGCTTGTTGCCTTTCGCAAAAACTTCGCCGCCAACGTCCACGAAGTAACGATCGATGCCTGCAGCCTCAATCGTACTGGCGACTCGATCTACCGCATAACCCTTGGCGATCGCTGAGAGGTCAATCTGCAATTCGGGGATTGATTTTTTGATTGCGGGCGGTTCCAACTGCACCGACAGTTTACGAAAGCCGATTGATTCGCGTAGTTTTTCGACTTCAGTTTCGGTTGGGAACACGAAATCTTTTTTGTTGGGGCCAAAATTCCAACGCTCCACCAATGGCTTGACGGTGATGTCGAACGCTCCGTTTGTTAGTTCACTTATTTCTTGAGCACGTTGAATGACAAAGAGTGTCTCTGAGCTGATCGGAAACCAATCGGTCTCTTGGGCTGCGTTGAACCGGGACACCTCGGAGTCTGGCAAATAGGTCGACATGGCTTGATTGACCGATTCCAGTACCTTGTCAATATCTGCTCGCAGCGAAGTCGAATCGAATT
>JAHEAM010000019.1 GCA_024642765.1 Planctomycetaceae bacterium | reverse complement strand
CGGCAATGGGCAGCAGCCTCCTCGTTTTTCGGTACATCTGTGACAAAATAACGGCCTCCACGGCGTTTAACATATCGAATTATGTCGATATATTGTAGTGTTTAGGGTTTTGGTTCCTTTTGTTTGAAGACGGATATGCGGCAATGAGTAAAAAGAATCCCTCCGAAAAACGGGCGATCAATTGGAGTTATTGGCTGGGAAACGCGGGCAAATGGATTTTCGCAATCGCCGGGACGGCAGGTGTGGGCTTCTTGCTCATGCTGTTGGCTGGTTCGTTCCAGGAGAAGGTCAACGACGAGCAGGCAGCAACTGCGGGCCGTGTGGTTCCTGCCGGTACCGAAGTTATTGAGGTCACGGTTTTGGAACGCGAGCGTTTTGAGACCGCCGTCGGAGAGATTCAACCGGTTCACCAAGCAACTGTCGCCGCAAAAATTCTAGCCCGAGTGGTCGAAGTCAACGTGAAGTCGGGGCAAGCCGTTTCACAAAACGAAACCTTGGTCAAACTTGACGACCAAGAACTGCAAGCTCGAATGCAACAAATGCTTGCCGCGAAGGACTCCGCATCGGCTCAGCTAGAAAAAGCCCAATCGGAGTTTAGCCGCGCCGAAAAGTTATTGAGCAACCGCGCGATTTCGCAATCGGAATACGATTCTGCGGAAACGAACCTAAAGACGAGTCGGGCGGATTTTGAACGCGCGACACGCGCCATTGAAGAATCGAAAGTGTTGTTGAGTTACGCGATGATCTTGGCGCCTTTTGATGGAATCGTCATCGAGAAATTGGTTGACCCCGGGGACATTGTCACTCCCGGCCAAGCTCTGCTGAGCATTTATGACCCAACCCAAATGCAACTGGTCGCATCTGTCCGCGAGTCATTGGCCCAGTCGCTGAGAGTCGGACAAACGTTGAATGCAAGTCTAGATTCGCTGAATCTCCAATGTTTGGCAACCGTTAGCGAGGTCGTTCCGGCGGCAGATTCAGCAACGCGTACGTTTCAAGTCAAAGTCACCGGACCCTGTCCAGCTGGAGTTTACAGCGGCATGTTTGGTCGCTTGCAAATTCCGCTCGAACAAGAGTCCATTTTGGTAATACCGAAAACGGCAGTAAAACGCGTCGGGCAACTTACGATGGTCGAAGTAGTCGAAAACAATCATTTGTCGCGGCGCTCTGTCGAGCTGGGACGCGAGATCGATGGGCAGTGGGAAATTCTATCTGGTTTGCGCGTCGGCGAGAGGATTTTGGCTGACATAGCGACATCGAAACAGGAATGACATCGGCGAATGGTACGCATTATTTGCCAAGCAGTTTTTGGGGTGACCGACATGCAATCAACAAACGTCAATGAGCTCTAGGATGAATGACTCACAATCGCTTCCGTCTATGCCAGGCAATCGTGAACCGCTCGATTTGTTGTCGTCGTTAGTTCGCATTTTTTTGAATTCCAATTTGTCGATCATTCTGGTTGTGTTTTCGATATTGATCGGAGTAGCCGCGTTGTTGGTAACGCCGCGCGAGGAAGACCCTCAGATTGTGGTGCCGCTCGCGGATGTTTTCATTAATTTTCCAGGTCATACCGCGGCGGAAGTTGAGCAGTTGGTTTCATCGCCGCTAGAAAGAATGCTCTATCAAATTGACGGTGTGGAATACGTCTATAGCATGTCGCGTGATGACGCGGCAGTTATTACCGTGCGTTTCAAAGTTGGGCAGGATCGTGAACGCAGCCTAGTAAAACTTTTTAAGAAACTCAATGAAAACGCGGACGTCATTCCTGTCGATGTGGCGAGTTGGGTGATGAAGCCGGTTGAAATTGACGACGTGCCCATCGTCACCTTTGCCTTAACAGGTTCCCAAAACGATTCGTATTTGTTGAGACGCGTTGCGGAAGAATTGGTGGAGCGCCTAGCCGTCGTGCCGCAAGTCAACCGCGCCTATCTCGTGGGTGGCGAGCCTAAAACGGTCAACGTTAATTTGGATCCAGACAAATTGCGTTCCCATCAGTTGACGCTTGAGGAAGCATTGCGAGCAGTAAAAGCCGCGAATGTATCTCAACCTGCCGGGGATTATTTGGCACAAGACCATACAACACAGGTTGCCGTTGCAGTGGGAATGAATCGAATCGAGGACCTGAATGATATCGTCGTCGGAGTGTTCGATTCCAAGCCCGTCTTTTTGAAGGACATTGCGATTCTTTCCAATTCGGCAGACGAGGTTAGGGCATTTGTACGGCATGGTTGGGGACCGGCGCGAGATTTCGAAAGACATGCGGGCTCACCTGGCACCATTGTCGGGCATCCGCATGGGATGCCGACGAAAATCGTTGACTCCCAAGATCTCAATATGCCAATCCCTGCAGTTACCATCGCGATCTCAAAACAGAAGGGGGCCAATGCCGTTACTGTGGCGCAGGCAGTGATCAAGCAGGCCGAAGAGCTGAAGCAAAGTATTTTGCCCGCAGATGTTCAATTGATTGTCACGCGCAACAACGGCATGACCGCTGACGAAAAAGTCAACGAGTTGGTCGAAGCTCTAGGCGTCGCGATAGTCATTGTCGTGCTGTTGTTGACATTGGGATTGGGGTGGCGCGAGGCACTTATTGTCGCGATTGCCGTGCCAGTCGTGTTTGGTCTGACGTTGGCGGTCAATCTCTTGTTCGGTTACACGATCAACCGAGTGACCTTGTTCGCATTGATTCTGGCGCTAGGCTTGCTCGTGGATGACCCGATCGTCGATGTCGAGAATATCGCTCGACATTTTCACGACAAGAAAAAGGCCACGCGGCGAATTGTTCTGGAGGCCGTCGCCGAAATTCGGCCACCACTGATCAGCGCGACCCTGGCCGTGATCGTGAGCTTCCTGCCCATGTTCTTCATCACAGGTATGATGGGGCCCTATATGTCTCCGATGGCGCTGAATGTACCAGTCGCCATGTTGATGTCGATGGTCGTCGCATTCACGATTACTCCCTGGCTTACCTATCATGTCCTCAAACGACAATTTCCAAATGAAGAAAACGGTTTGCTGGAATCGGAGCTTGAAACCGAAAATGAGTCGCTCGTCAGCCACGAACCCTATGATCCAGAAGTCATTAAGACGACTTTCTTGTATCGCTTTTTTCGGCCGATGATGGTTCCGTTGTTGAAAACCAAAATGCGGGCCATCGTCTTCCTCGCGTTCATTTTTCTGCTGACGATTGCCGCGATGGGAATGGGGGCATACCGAATGGTTCCCCTTAAGATGCTGCCTTTCGACAATAAAAATGAATTGCTCTTGGTTCTTGAAATGCCGGAAGGGACGAGTGTCGAACGCACCGACGCTGTCATGCGCCGGCTGGAGGATGTGATCGCCAGAACTCCCGAGGTTACAGATTATTCAAGTTATGTCGGGGTAGCTAGTCCAATCGATTTCAACGGGATGGTTCGACACTACTACTTACGAAACGAATGTCACCAAGGCGAATTGCGAGTTAGTTTCGTTGGTAAAAAGAACAGACATCTGCAAAGCCATGCCATCGGGCTGAGGATCCGCGACGAGCTGACTGCGATTGCAGAAGCCGACAATGGTCTCATTCGCGTGGTGGAGTTGCCGCCAGGACCGCCAGTGTTGGCGTCGCTGGTTGCAGAAGTTTATGGGCGAATCGATCAACCCTACGAACAACTCTTGTCGGCTTCGGAAGCCGTCATGGCTCGCCTGCGCCAAGAACCTGGTGTGGTCGAAGTTGATGACATTTCAGAATCCGAGGTGCCGAAATTGACATTTCGACCGGACCAAGAGAAGGCGGCGATTGCTGGAATCGACGCTGCTCAAATAGCCGAAACTATTCGAATCGGACTTGCCGGTGATCGCCAACAAACCTTGCGTGTGGAGGGGGAGCGTTCGCCGCTCAAGATCACGTTTCGCTTGCCGCGTTCGCAACGCTCCAGCCCACACGACCTGTTGCAATTGTCGGTCAAAGGCCGATCCGGACAAATGGTTTCGTTGGGTGAGTTAGGAGAATGGGAAGAGCAACGAGTTAGCCAAACGATTTACCACAAAAATTTGCAACGTGTCGTATACGTATTTGCGGAATGCGCCGGTCGGCCGCCCGCAGAGTGCATCGTTGATATTCAAGCCGATCAAACGTCCGAAGTATTGAAACATACCGCAGACCAAAACAAGCCGCGTCCAATTAGCCAACGCTCGTACCTGCACAACGGGAGCGGAATTCCCTGGAGCGTTCCGGAAGGAATTCAAGTCGTATATTCGGGAGAAGGCGAATGGAAAATCACGTTGGATGTCTTTCGTGATTTAGGTTTGGCCTTTGGGGCGGCTATGTTGATGATCTACATTATTTTGGTGGCACAAACCGGATCGTTTACAATTCCGATCATTGTCATGATGGCGATTCCATTGACTGCCCTTGGCGTGATGCCCGGTTTTTATTTGTTGAATGTCATGATGTCGCACCCCGTGGGCGGGTATGCCGACCCCGTTTACTTCACGGCGACCGCGATGATCGGAATGATTGCATTGTCCGGAATCGTAACTCGTGATTCGATCATTCTGGTGGACTTCATGGAGCAAGCCGTGGCGCGCGGTCGGCCTTTGTTTGATGCGATTTTGGAAAGCCGTGTAGTGCGACTGCGGCCTATTTTGTTGACGGCCGGAGCTGCCATGTTATCAGCGATACCAATTACCCTCGACCCGATTTTTTCGGGGCTGGGTTGGTCGTTGATATTCGGGTTAATCGCATCTACTGTGTTCACACTATTTGTAATCCCCGCCACGTATTGGTTGTTGCGAGCGGGCAAGGAACATCAAGTTCGACGGTAAACGTTTTCTGCGGTAACAGTTGAAGTGCCTGAATTCCGATAACCATGGCTGCGCGGTAATCAAATGTGGCAACTTTTCGATCCGCCAGAACAGGTTTCTGTGGTCAACCCAGCGGCCTGCCAAGCCAAAAAGCCGCCTTTCAAATTGATCACGTTTTTGGCGCCGGCCGCCAATAAGAGGCTGGCTCCGATTGCCGATCTCGCGCCACTTCGGCACTGCACCAAGATGGGTTTGTCATCGATAATCGATTGAGCCGTTTGGCGGAGTTTTCCAAGAAATTGGTGTGTCGCCTGGGGGATGTGTCCGTCGTTCCATTCGGAAAGGGCTCGAACGTCAATGAGTTTGATTTCGCTGTTTGCAACCTTCGAGGCCATCTCTTGGGGCGTTGCGACTTGGTATGTCTCTTTGTTCAAACCGGACGCTTGGACTTCAGCGGGTATCCAAAACCCGGCGATGTTGTCGAAGCCCATTTTGTGCAAGACGCGCGCGATCTCTTTGACTTGATTCGTTTCGCAAATCAAATAAATGGGGCGACCGTATTCGAGTAACCAACCGCCCCATGCCGCCATCGACTTCGCAGGTATATTGATGCTTCCACGCACGAAGCCTTGAGCAAACTGTTCGCTCGGTGTGCAATCGACAATCTGATTCGAACCAATTGCGGACGACAGGTCAGCAGCCGAAAGTTGTTTCGGCAGGTTGTCGGCACCTAGAATCTCAGGTCCGACACGATTGATGCGTTTCATTTCCGCGAAGTAAAACGGGGCCTCGGGTTGATCAGTGAGAATATATTGAATGAATTGCGCTTCGTTGTCGAACTGAAGTGCCGGGTTGAATCGCTTCTCGTAGCCAACGGTACTTGAGGGGATGGCTCCGAGTCCCTTCCCGCAGGCGCTACCCGCTCCGTGTGCGGGCCAGATTTGCAAGTAGTCGGGCAACGCCTTGAATTGCTCGACAGATTTGTACAAGTCTTTTGCGCCGAGCAGCGCGCTACCTTTAACGCCGGCAGCCTCTTCGAGCAAGTCGGGTCTGCCAATTGCGCCGACAAAAATAAAGTCGCCGGTGAAGATGCCCATTGGTTCGTTCGCTCCGCCGCCACGGTCGGTGAGCATGAACGAAACGCTCTCGGGAGTATGGCCTGGGGTGTAAAGTGTCTTAAATTCGATTTTTCCGACACCGAAAGTATCGCCGTGTTTCAGGAGTTGATGTGGGTATTGGGACGCGTAATCGAATTTCCATTCCGCAGGGCCTTCGTCAGACACGAATAATTTGGCGCCGGTTCGTGCCGCCATTTCACGCGCCCCGGAAACATAGTCCGCGTGAATATGCGTTTCGGCGACCCCGACAATCCTCATACCCTCGCGTTGTGCGACATCCAGGTAGGCATCGATATCGCGACCTGGATCAATGACGATTGCCTCACTCGTTTTTTGGCAGCCAACCAAATAGGAAGCGTGAGCTAGAGCCGGGTCATAAAAATATTTTAGCAACATAATGTTTTTCCTTTATTGAACCTTGATTTGATGTGAATTTAAAGCGCTCTCGTGAATTTGTTGGTTGCCGAATCGGAGAGTCTTAACGACGTGCTTGTAGGAGCGAGCGGCTCATTCACAAGCGCAGGGATTTCCTTAATAAAAATGTAGACGGCCATCACGAGAAGAAAGACCGCAAATCCTTTTTTCAGACGATTTTGGTGGATTCGCGTCGCCAAATATTGACCGACCAAAATTCCTACGATACCAATTCCGACAAACCAAATAATTGTCGACCAATTGACGTTTTGACCCTTGTCGATAAGGACATCGTAATGTTTTGTAAATCCGCTCAACGATTGCATCGCGATGATCACTAGGCTTGTCCCGACAGCCTTCCGCATCGGCAGACCGCCGAACAGAACAAGCGCCGGAATAATTAAAAAACCTCCGCCCACTCCTACGAGGCCTGTGATATTGCCAACAGCGAATCCTTCTAATGAAATTTGCCAAAAAGGCTGAATGGTTCTAGGTTCCAGGCAATCCGGTTTTTTCGCACATGAAGACAATACTGCGTTTCGATACATGCAAAAGGCAGCGGGAAACATGACAACGCCAAACAAAACCAGTTGCAAGGATCCGGAAATATGTTTTGCCAACATGGCTCCCGAAACAGTGCCAATCATGCCCGGGATTGCAAATAACAAGACGCTTCGCCAGTCGACTTGTTTCGCGAGTTGCGATGGGATTGCTCCGAACGCAGCGAGGCTGCCGACGATCGCCAAACTCTCAGCGACCGCTACCTTTTTGTCTTCGCCAATCAAGTAGACCAGGATCGGTAACGTCAACACTGAGCCACCGGAGCCCAACAGGCCGAGGACCAATCCGATGATGATTGCGCCGATGATCGCAAGCCAAATCATGAGGTTCCCTTTTTGACGACCTGTCGATAAATGGAACTAACGCTTGGTAGGTGCATTTCCAAAACGTTCTTCAATGCAAGTCATAATGCTCGCCAGATGCGGTTCGCAAACTTCGTAGTAAACAGCCCGGCCATCGCGAACACTTAATAAAAATCCGCAACGCTGCATTAGTCGTAGGTGTTCGGAGGCCTGTGGCTGAGTGATGCCGCAGGCTTCGGCCAATTCGCTCACCGAGTGTGTCGTATCACCAAGCATCAATTGGATCATTTTTAGGCGATGCGGATGCGCTAGCGTCCGCAGGCACTCGGCAGCTTGGTTCAGTGCCTCGCCGTCCATCTCACTAGTCTTGCGTTTTGTCATGGTTTAAGAATGGATGATAAAAAAGGTGCTTTTTTTCGTTGAGCGTTTTCGGTTGAATGCGTTTGATTTTAGTATTTAGATATCGGAATGTCAGTATGTGTTGATTGCGAACGTTTGGCGGGGATTTTGGATTTAGGACGAACCGTCGTTGTAAATGCGTTGCTCGTAGCGTTGCAACAAGTCGTCGAAATCTTCGATGAGTTGGATCAAGTCGTTGGGGTTAAGTTTTTGCAAGGACAACATGCGTTGGATTCGGCGATGCGTTGGAACCACATGTCGATCCGGTCGATGGGGCGGTTCGATCACGACGACATCGCTCGCTCGTGTCCCTTCGTAGCAAGTATTGCTGGGTACTGCAAAGAGGTGGTTGCTGAATTTACCGAATTTTCCTTCGGTCGCAAAAACGGTCGCCGCGTCACGCAGGCAACGGACGATATGGGACGGGCTAGAAACCAAAACGATTTGTTCAATACCATTTGAATCAAAAATTTTGGCAGCGTGCTTAAGTTCTTCAACCGTGTTTTGGGAAACGGTATCGAGTTCAATTTTGTTTAGTAGCGACGCTTTCAGTTCACTCCACGCTTGATCGTCGTGGGTAGCAGGCACTGCCTTTTGCCAGGCCGAAAACTTTCGCAAGTTATCAAAGTGAACGGTGAGATACTCAAGCGAATATTCCGCCTCTAGCAAAACCTTGCCGGATTGATCGGAATCGCCTAAACGGAATGTCTTTTTCGAGGCACCTGTACCAAAAATGATTTTCTCGGCCTCGAATTCGAAAGCGGATAAGAGGCCCTGGGGAATTCTGCCCAACGCGTCTGGCGGGTCGCCCCAAGCGACATAGCGCCAGTTTTCAATGTTCAGATTACAGCCATGCACCAGCACGCCGGTTTTGCGATTCATTCCGTTGTTCTCGATTCGTTTCAATGCCACGGTTCGTAGAGTCGTCGATTGTATCAAAAAAAGTAGACATCGCCGTTCCGTCTTGACCCAATGCTGCGGTTTGTCAAACTAGGTGAACGAAGGCTAGACGGGGAAAAAAATTTGGACTTGGCCGATTTAATCTTCGGTGGTGGATCTGTGTTCGATTTTTCGCGATTGCAACCTAGAAAACAAAAATGCTTGAACAACTTACAAGTGCTGTTTCGGTGTCTGGCCTGTTGACGTTGGCGATGCTCATCCTACTGCAGGCCGTATTGGGATTCGACAACTTGCTCTACATCTCACTGGAGTCGAAGAGAGTCGAGGAACGCGATCAGCATCGCGTGCGCCGGGTTGGGATTGGTCTAGCGATTATTTTGCGGATCGCTTTGCTATTCGTGGTTAAGTTCGCGATTTCGAGTTTCGAAGAACCGTTTATATCGTTGGGGCAGGGCGTCGAGCATCCATGGTTGGGTTACGCCTTGAATTTGGAAAGTACAATTATTCTGGCTGGCGGTGCGTTTATTATTTATACGGCGCTCAAGGAAATCTATCACATGCTTGCCCAGCACGATCTCGACGACCACGACACGAAACCCAAGCGAAAAGTCGGAACCGCAATTTTTTGGATCGTAGTGATGAACTTGGTTTTTTCATTCGACTCGATTTTGAGCGCGATGGCGCTGACCGATAACATGGTGATTATTTCGCTATCGATTATTGCCAGCGGTTTCGCAATGATGTATCTGGCAAATACGGTAAGCGAATTCCTGAAACGCAACCGCATGTATGAAGTCTTGGGGCTATTCATTTTGTTTATCGTTGGCATCATGCTGGTGAGTGAAGGCGGCCATAAGGCGCATCTTGCGTTCTTCGAACACGAAGTGGAAGCGATGACCAAAGGTACGTTTTATTTCGTATTGTTCGTGTTGGTGATCGTCGATGTCGTCCAATCGAGATATCAAAAGAAGTTATTGAAGCAGCAGGCGAGTGTATGAACAGCACCTTTCGAAAACGTCTGCTGGGCGGTGATAAACTCATCGGGACGATGCTCACGCTTCCCTCACCATCAGTTGCGGAAATACTGGCTGACGCAGGTTTCGACTGGTTGTTCATTGATTGGGAACATGGCCCATTTGAAACGGGCGATATCCAATCGATACTCCAGGCAGTCAATGATCGTGTCGCATGCCATGTCCGTGTTCCGAATGCTGCGGAATTGCCGATCAAAAAGGCGCTCGATTTAGGTGCTGACGGAATTATCGCTCCGCAGGTGAACTCCGCCGAACAAGCTCAGTGTGTTGTGGAATGGTCTCGGTACGCTCCGCAAGGTTCGAGGGGGATTGGCCTTGCACGGGCGCATGGCTATGGCATGAACTTTCAGGAATATATCGAAACAGCGAACGAACGCATTAGCGTTGTGGTTCAGGCGGAACACATTCGCGCCGTTGAGAACATTGAAGCGATTGTAAAAGTCGTCGGTGTGGATGCAGTTTTGATTGGCCCCTATGACCTCTCGGCCAGCATGGGAAAAACGGGGCAAGTCGCGGATCCTGAGGTCGTACAAGCGATCGAGCACGTCACGAAGGCTTGCCAGGGCGCAAAAATCCCACTTGGCATTTTCGGCGTTTCGGCTAATGCAGTAATACCCTACATCGATCTTGGCTACACCCTAATCGTTGCGGGAGTTGACACGGCAATGCTTGGCAATGCCGCGAGGAAACTGCGATCGCAGCTTTAAAAAGATGATTTTGGACGCAACGAAAATGAGCAGCAAGAAGCGGATGTTCGGTTATCGCGAGATGAGCCAACTGATTTCTTTCACGGCGTAAAATTAACAGACTTACTCCAACTGCCTCACAGACAAAAATTCCTTTGCCAGTTATCATGTTTTCGATAGAAACTAAATTTCAATTCCAGGAAAATATTCAATGTCAAAGAATGTGTTTTGCGGCTGTATTCCAGCATTGATGACGCCTTGCGATTCGAAGGGAAATCCGAATTTCGAGGCACTGGTTGCGAAGGGGCGACAGTTGATCGAAGCGGGTATGCGGGCGGTCGTTTATTGCGGTTCAATGGGTGATTGGCCTTTGCTCACTGACGAACAACGCCAGGAGGGAGTCGCACAATTGGCGAACGCCGGAGTGCCTGTCGTCGTTGGAACGGGTGCGCAAAACACTCGCTTGGCAGCGGCGCACGCGGCGCATGCTCGGTCCGTGGGAGCTTCAGGTCTAATGGTGATTCCTCGCGTTTTGTCGCGCGGTTCGTCACCCTCGGCGCAGCGTGCGCACTTCGCGGAGATCCTGACGGCGGGCGGTGAACTTCCCGCTGTGATATACAACAGCCCATACTATGGTTTTGAGACGAAGGCTCCGTTGTTTTTTGAATTGCGGCGAGAGTTTGACTCTTTGGTCGGATTCAAAGAGTTTGGTGGCAGCGATTCGCTCACCTATGCTGCCGAACATATAACTAGTGGCGATGACACATTGACGCTGATGGTGGGCGTCGATACGCAAGTCTTTCATGGCTTCGTGAACTGCGGTGCGGCGGGGGCCATCACGGGAGTTGGCAATGCGTTGCCGCATGAAATCTTGAGGTTAGTCGAGTTGTGCGAACGGGCGGCAACAGGTTGCACCGAATCACGACGATTGGCAAAGGAACTGGACGATGCCTTACACGTGCTGTCGACATTCGACGAAGGTCCGGATCTGGTGCTGTACTACAAACACTTGATGGTGTTGGAAGGCAATCCCGAATACCAACACCATTTCAACGCAACGGACCGCCTGTCCGATAGCCAACGCGAATATATCAACTCGCAGTGGAAGCTATTCCGCAACTGGTACAACAATTGGCCCGGACAGAAGTAGAAACAGTGGCTGCCGGCGGGGAATTGGGAGGAGTGGGACAGATTATAGATTCAGATGTTAACATTCTTGCAGGTGGGATCCTGAGCCCTGGTGATGAGTTTGGAACCTTACGGATCGATCAATCGCTCGATTTAGCGGGAATCTACGAATGGCAGATCCGCTCTTCGAAATTTGCGGACGTCGTCACAGTTGGCAACGATCTTTCAATTTCAGGGATGCTCTCCGTCAATTTTTTGACCCATCTAGACTTTGATCGATTCGACAAGTTTACTCTTTTCGGCTACCAAGGGACTTTCAGTGGTGGGTTTAGTAACAAGCTCGATGGTTGGTTAATCAACTACTCTGACAAAGAGGCTGGGATCAACGGTATTGATCAAGTCGGGGCTTGGAAGTACGTCACGCTTACTTCATTGGAGGCGAGTCAACGGCTGATTCGGATGAGCGATCCGTTTCGCATCGATCGGCTTACTGCGGTTCCAGAGCCATCCAGTCTTGGTGTGGTAGTTGGATCGTTGCTCTTCGTTATCGGCAGCATAAGGCGAAAGCGAATTTGATCTCGAGCGCCTTTTGCAGCCACGAATAAACCGATGGCAACAATTCGCATGTCGAAAGTTTAGGATGTGCAGAAGTTTGAACTCATATATGCTCAGTGGCTTTGGGGTAATTTTCGGCGGCGTGATGGTGCGTTGCATGGTGGGGATTCAATTTCGTTGACAATGAAGGAATGATAATTTATTGACTCTGGTTGCCATTGGCAACTTCCCTCACTTCACACTCCCTTGATTTATTTCAGCAAACCTAACATTTCGTTGCCGAAGGCTTTGCCAATTCGGTTGAACCAGGTCGGGCTGCCGAAGTAATGGTAGGGTCGGTCGGAGCCAATTCTTTTCCATTCTTCCATATGATTCTGCCAGTCAGGAAACGAGGCCTCGGCAGCTTTGTCAACGAGTTCGTCGGTACGGATTGTTTTGACAGTACCGGCGAATTCAGGCACATTGTTCATTGCCATTTGAGCCTCAGCCACTTGCCGCATTCCGCCTTCCGCAGGTTTGGATCCATTTTGGCCCAAAGCTCCGATGACAAACGGAAGGTTCGGTGCGTTCAGATCTTTGCGAACGTCTATGATGAATCGTTTCATGTTCGCTTCGTATTCGTTCGGTGCGGCGTCACCGAACATGTCGTTATAACCTTGGAACCAAACGAAGCCAGTGAACTCCAGTTTCTTGCCATTGAGTTCTGGAAATAGCGTTTCGTAATTCGCCATTGTTTCTTGGATTTCATTCATCATGTTGCGGTAAGACGAACCATAGACTTCTTTGATTTCTTCCATGGTAGGCAGTGGGTTGTTGCGATTGTTTTTCTCGTTGTCGCCCTTGACGCGATTCTGAGCTTGCTCCAATTCCAGTTGCAATGCCTGGTCGCTAGGAAGTCCGCTGCTTGGCGACCGGAATTTTTGGTAAAGCGAGTGTCCGCCCCAAGCTGCTTTGATCAACAGTACCGGCTCGTCGAAGTGATCACCCATCGTATTTCCGAATTCGAGTTCAACGCCCGTTTTGTTGGGCGAACCGTAACCGATTGTCAGCCCGCCATGCCGTTCTAAGAACTTTATGAAAACGTCATCACGTACGATCCATTGGTTGTTGGCACGCAAGTGTTTGAATTGCTCACTCGTTTGGGGATCGTTGGCTTGCGATTCAAGCAGCTCATTCGCGGCCTTGCCCTCCATGTTGGATTGGCCGGCCAAGACAAAGACTTTGACGGTATTCGGCTCCTGTGCGGCGAGCGTCCTCATGTTGAAAACTAGGGAGACGATGCAGAGAAGTACCGTTAGTAAATTGAATCGCATTTTTTGTTACCTGGAATCCATTGAAGTTTTGATGCTGGCCACGCAGTTCGCGTTTGGCCCCGCGTGGTTTTGGGCCATGCATTGTTTTGGAGCGTTCACTCGCTTCGGCTTAGGATTGTATTGTACAGGGTTGTGCACTCGCTTGCACTTTCTAAAGCTGCACGAATTGCTTAAATGCCGCCGGCATAAGAACTGTGTGTCCCAACACATGTGGTTCGGGCTTGTCTTGGCGAGGTCTCCAGGTTTTGCGATTCGGCCTTGGTGTAGTTTTTGAGCTACTTGGGTTATAGTGCTCAAACGCCAAATAACACAAAATCTATTTGTGGCCAGCGAATCCCTTTTATCGGTGCTCAATAATGAATCGTATTTTCAGTTTGCTGTTTGTTGCAAGCCTCTGCACGGCTTTCGACTCAATTCTTTCGGCTCAATCTCTCTCTGAGAAGCTACTAAGCGAATCGCCCAGTCAGTTGATTGAAGATGTCACGGCTTTGGGCGATCCGGTACGTGGAGCGATTGTTTTCTATCGTGCGGAACTGAACTGCAACAAGTGCCATGAGACCAATCAACGCGGCAGGGCACTTGGGCCGGACCTTGCGCAAGAACGCAACGTTTCTATCGCCGACCTTGTCCAGTCTGTTCTCAATCCATCGACAAAAATTCGAGAGGGTTTCGAGACGCAGTTGTTTGCATTGGCCGATGGGCGACAGATATCGGGGGTTGTAGTGTCAGAAAACGATTCTGTGGTCGTGATCGATCGCATTGAAGAAGCCGACAAGCCGCTGGAAATAGGATTGGACGATATCGATGAGCGGCGTTTGTCGGAAGTTTCGATGATGCCCGCTGGATTGGCCAACCAGTTAAGCGATCGGCGAGAGTTTTTGGACTTGGTCAGCTATCTGGCCGAGATTGCCAAAGGTGGGCCGACGCGAGCTGCGCAGTTACGACCTGTGACTGCCTCGTTCGCACTTGCTCCGTTGCCAAGTTATGAGTCGCAAGTTGACCATCGTGGGCTGATCGAGTCTTGGGATGCCGGGATGAAGGAACAAGGTTCTCAGATTTTTCGTTTGCGTTGCGCTAGTTGTCACGGGGATGGCGAAAACGAAGGATCAATGCCAACGTCAATGCGGTTCGCAATCGGACAATTCAAGCACGGCAGCGATCCGTATTCAATGTATCAAACGTTGACGCACGGCTATGGAATGATGATTCCTCAGCGTTGGATGGTCCCTGAAGAGAAATACGCAGTGATTCATTACATTCGCGAATCGTTTTTGAAGCTCCGCAATCCTACTCAGTATCATCTGGTGGATGAAGAATACTTGGCAGGATTGCCCGTTGGCAACACGCGTGGCCCGAAGCCTGTATCGAGTCAACCATGGACCGCGATGAACTATGGCCCAAGTTTCATCAACACGATCGAGGTGCCAGGCAAAGCGAGAAACATTGCCCAGAAGGGAATCACTATTCGATTGGACGAAGGTCCTGGTGGCGTTGAGTCCGGCCGGTACTGGATGATGTACGATCACGATACGATGCGGATGGCAGCTGCCTGGGGCGGCGAGTTCATCGATTACGAAGGCATCCATTTCAACGGCGCGCACGGACGACATCCTAAAGTGACTGGCTTGGTGCATTTTCAAAATCCGGATGGTCCAGGTTGGGGCCGCCCTAGTGATCGATCGTTTGCAGATGACCGCTTGGTAGGGCGCGATGGCAATCGTTACGGTCCACTGCCGCGGGACTGGGCCCAATATCGCGGACTATACCGACATGGCTTGCAAACCATCATTGATTACTCGGTTGGCAATACCCGTATCTTGGAAACACCTGGGATCCGATTTTCAGAGGAAGCCCCGACGTTTATCCGCATGCTAAACATCGGTCCGCGCGACCAAGATTTGGAATTGCAGATCACAAATTCTCCGTTGTCGTTTACGTTTGCAGACGGCGTGTTGGTTTCGAAGCCACCTGAGGATCAAACGCCGCAGCCTGCAAACACGCTTTTTGACGGGGCGAACTTTTTGCAATTGGATGCGGGGCAAGACTTTCCAACTCACGCAACGGATTTTGCAGTCGTTGCGCGAATCAAAACCAAACAGGACGGGACCCTGTGGAGCAAGACCCGCAATACCGATCAATGGGTTGCTAACGGGCAGTCGTTGTTCATTCGCGATGGTCGGTTGGTATTTGATGTCGGTTGGGTCGGCGCCGTGCAGTCAAAAAAACGCGTGAATGATAACAAATGGCATGATGTGGCGATGACTTGGGAGGCCAAAACAAAAACGGTTCGTCTCTACGTTGATGGTGAGAAGGCGGGTGAAGGCGAATTGGCTCCGGCAGGCGAACTCGTTGATTCCGTTGTTAGGATCGGTGCTACAAATGGCAACTTCCCAGAACCAAGCTATTTTGACGGTGACATTGCATTCGTTGGTTTGTATTCGCGGATGCTCGGCGCGGAAGAGCTTTCTGGAAAACAAGCTTTGGCCAATAAGCAATGCTTCGCGCATTGGACCGAAAAAGATTTGGCTGGAACAAAAGTAAGTGATGAAATTGCAAGCAAGAAACTCAAACGAGTGTCGACACAGCGTGTGGTTGAACAGCCACAGATCCAAGTTCTTTCCGCGATCGGAGATCGGTTTTCTTTTGCGAAAGAAAATTGGAAGGTTGATGACTCGGGCAACGTTCGCTTGAACATTCCAGCGGGCAGCGAGCCAATTCGATTGTGCATTCAGATGACATCGCTTGTAGCTGGAGATGTAGGAAGTGTTCGGGCCAATCATTTCGAAAATGCAAGTACTGTCGACTTGCAACCGTTGACCCAAGGCGGTGCCAGGAATTGGCCAGAATTTTTAGAAACCGAGATCCAAGCAGGGCCCGCACAAGGGGCGTTTGCGGTCGATGTCTTGACACATCCGGTTGAGAATCCGGACCACTGCCGCTTGCGTTTGACTGGTTTAGAGTTTATCCCCGGCGAGGACGCTGCCTATGTTTGTACTTGGGATGGCAGCGTCTGGCGCGTGGATGGAATAGGGCAGGGGATTGGCGGGAAATTGAATTGGACTCGGATCGCGGGCGGACTCTTTCAACCGTTGGGCATCAAGATTCGAGAGGGAACCCTTTTTGTGACATGTCGCGATCAACTCGTGGCATTGCACG
>JAHEAM010000378.1 GCA_024642765.1 Planctomycetaceae bacterium | reverse complement strand
TCGAAAGTTTTGAGCGCAAGGTTCCTTTGACGTACAAATGGGTCGGCGACCAAACCCTTGATGAACAAATTGAAGAGATGTTCGCAGCAGAAGGTGAATTGCGACTCACTCCGGCATTGATTTTCTGTTTCAACCGTGAGCAGTGCTGGTCGGTGGCCGAGTTACTTAAAGGCAAAAAGGTTGTCGATTCCGATCAACAAAAACTGCTTGCGAAGGAACTTGAAAACTTCGATTGGTCCCAAGGCGCTGGCCCAAAACTCAAACAAATCCTCATGCGCGGCATTGGTGTTCACCATGCAGGCGTGATGCCCAAGTACCGCAGAATTGTCGAAGAGTTGTTCCAAAAAAAACTTCTTAGTATCTGTGTTTGTACGGAAACGTTGGCAGCGGGCATCAATCTACCGGCGCGCAGTGTAGTCTTGCCAACGATCCTCAAGGGCCCGCCGCGACGCGAGAAACTGGTCGAGGCTGCCAGTGCGCAACAGATGTTTGGCCGCGCAGGACGACCGCAATTCGACGACCGTGGATTCGTTTTCGCACTCGCACACGATGACGACGTGAAGATCTTGCGATTTCAAGAACGCATGAAGCAAATCCCTGAGGACACTAAAGATCCGAATTTAATCCGCAAACGCAAAGAACTCAAAAAGAAAATGCCCAAGCGGCGTGAAGGCGTTCAATACTGGAACGAACAACAATTCGAACAACTTATCAACAGTAAACCCGCTGACCTCGAAAGTCGCGGTCCGCTGACGTGGCGATTGCTTGCGTATATGCTTGAGGCCTCGCCTGATGTCGAATTGATTCAAAAATTAATTGCCAAACGACTTTTGCCGGGCACTGCGATGGATCGCGCTGAAAAACAACTCAACCGAATGCTGCTAACCCTGCACCGCGCAGGCTACGTCGCGCTCGAACCGAAACCACCCCTGGAGACGTTTGCAACTATTTCGAATGAAGCGATTAACGAGAACACCGAGGCTAGTATCGATGTCGAAGCGGCTGAAAAAGTGAGTGGAGGCCTGCTCCTTGATCTTGGACAACGTGGCTCTTCTGATAAAGCGGAAACAAAAAAAACACCGTTTCCGAAGGCGGGAGGCAAGCAACCGTTGCAGCAAGATGCAGAAGCACCCGTTTATCAACCCAAGTGGGCGCGACCAACCGAACAACTTGGCAATCTGCTGAAACTCAAGGGCGTGCACCCTCTCTACGCCATGTTTTTAATGAGCCATTTGGGAATCGCCGATCGCAACGAAAAAATACAGGCGATGGAAAGTCTGCTGGAAATTTCGCCCTCTTTGGGACGATCGATTGATGTTCCGCCCTTGGATGAAATGCCAGCGGGACCGCTGGCATCCACCCGTGTTGATTCGTTGCTGTTAACACGTGGTTTGGCGACTGCGGATGAACTTTTCGGCCCCTCGGAGGACGAAGATCCCAGGGATTGGCGTGATCGCTTCGTGGATGGTCCACCACGTGTTCTCACACTAGGCTACAAACTGCAACGCCTCTTTCAATTTGACTATCCCGCAGTCGATGATTTGAGGGTACGTCCGTGTTGGATCGCGGGCGAAGTCTTAACATTTGGCGGTGATTTCAATTCGTATATCACCAGTAAGAAACTTCAAAAGCAAGAAGGCATGATCTTTCGACACTTGCTGCGATTGGTGTTGTTGATCGATGAGTTCGCCGTGCTCTGTCCACCTGAAATCGAAATCGGAGACTGGCAAGACGAATTGGGCGACATCGCCTATGCGATTGAACAAACCTGCCGTTCGGCTGACGAATCAGGCACCCAACAATGGCTCCTTGAAGCCCGCCAAGCCACCGAAAAAAAATAGCTGTAGGGCTAACTCAACATTCATGAAGCCGAGCCCCAGCTTGGGACACAATCGCAGCTTTGTGAAGAATCACAAACAATCCCTTCATCAACTATTCACAATCGGTCGGTATCTTTCTGTCCATGTGAAGGCACATCAAGTCGCCTTTTTCAAAAATTGGCTTTCGAAGGAAGAATAAATGAACCGACGTATTGCAGCAAAACCACTTGGATTTACTTTGATTGAGTTGTTGGTCGTGATTGCGATCATTGGGATTTTGGTTGGACTGCTGCTGCCGGCAGTTCAATCGGCACGCGAGTCGGCTCGCCGAACACAATGCATGAACAACGCCCGCCAATTGGGATTGGGAGTCATGAACTATGAAAGCGCTCTTCAGTATTTCCCTCCCAGCAGATTCAATCCCGATGGATCAACCTCTAATTTCCCAATCAGTTCGGGTTCAGGACACGCGCCAGGTAACGGTGAAACGGCATCACAATCTTGGATGACTCTATTGCTCCCTTACATCGAGCAAATCAATATTGCTGATAGCTATGATAAAAATAAACCATGGTGCCACGCAGGCAATTTGTTTGCCATTTCCCAACAAGTCCCAACGTTCCAATGCGCAAGTGCTCCTGGCAGCGACCGCAATGACCCTTACCACCTAGTGGGCGCTGCTGCCGGCGACTATGGTTCGATTAATGAAGTCAAGCCGAAAGCCTACACAATCGGTTTGGGTGTTGCTGCTCCGCCACAAAACCAACGTGATGGAATTTTGTCCAAATGGCAAAAGAACCGCATTCGAGACATTAAAGACGGCACAACGAACACGCTGATGATCGGCGAGTGCGCAGGTCAGCCCGACGTCTATATTCGCAACAAACAAATGGACGCCACCAAATTCGCTGCCTACACAGATGACAAAGTTGTCTTCACCGGCGGACGTTATGTTTGCGCTGACGGAACGGGTTGGGCCGATCCAGACAACGGATTCTCGGTCAATCTTGCAGATGAAAACGGTAATACAACCGGTTCACCGGGTACAACGGGTTCATGGCGAGTCATGAACGCGATCAATTCCAGTGAAGCCTACGGGTTTCATAATGGCGGAGCCACCTTTGTCAAGGGAGACGGCTCAACACACTTCATCAATGAAGGCATCGACACTCAGATTTTCATTAACATTTGCACACGATCCGGTGGCGAAGTGAAAGTTATTTTTGAATAGTACCGTTAAAGTTTTTTCTACATCGACGCCCTTGTCGATTTGGACTCGGGCGATTTTCTTTTATTTTTTCACATTTCTAGCACCCTAATAATCTTATGTCTACTCGATTCGTTTTTTTCGTGTCTTGCTGTTGTTTGCTTTTTTGCCATTCAGTTTTTGGCTACCAACGCCAATCGGACAGCATCAATCTGTTGGGGAAGTTCGGATTTTCGGGAACGGCAGCTGACATGTCAGGTTTGACTGGCAACGTCGAAAACGGAACACCACAAAATCAATTCGGAGGCATATCGGCAATCGATTTTGACCCGCAATCCGGTAGCTATTGGGTTGTATCGGATCGTGGGCCAGCCGATGGTGCCGTCGCATGGCCAATCCGAGCCCATCGTATCGAATTGTCAGTAGAAACTAATGGCGCAGCCACCGTTAATGGCACAATTGTAGAAACCGTCTTCCTAAAAGATTTCAACCGAATCACGTTCACTGGCAAAGCAGATGTTGTCAATCAAGTCGCTGCAGGGCCAACTCGGTTCGACCCTGAAGGCGTGCGTGTTGTCGGCTCCAACCTAATCATCTCTGATGAGTACGGTCCCTACGTCAAGTACTTCAATTTCCAGGGCGAACAACTTGCCGAAATTGAGGTGCCAAGCGCCTTCCAAGTCCAACATCCCTATGGCGATGAAAAAGACGAGATTGCCAAAAACGAAACGGGACGCATGACCAACCGTGGCTTGGAGGGACTGGCTGTTTCTGGCAATCGTCTGTTTGCCCTACTCCAAAGTCCTCTGATTCAAGACTCACGAAGGCTGGATAACGGCAAGCTTGAGGGGCTCAACTGCCGCTTGTTGTCCTATGATCAAAAGAACCACCCAGCACTTCAGTGGGTTTATCATCTTGATCAAACCAGCAACAAGCTCAACGAGATTCTTGCGATCGATGACACACGCTTTTTGGTTATCGAACGTGATGGAAAACTCGGAGCGGAAGCGGAGTTCAAAAAGATCATGCTGGTCGAAACCAAAGGTGCGACGGATGTTTCGGCGATCGAAAAACTACCCGTTGATGAATTGCCCGAGAACATCCAACCAGTTAAAAAAACGACGTTCATCGATTTACTCGATAAACGCTTTGGCCTAGCTGGCGATTCGTTTCCAGAAAAAGTCGAAGGCCTCTGCTGGGGTCCAGATCAAGCCGACGGTCGCAAAACCTTAATCGTAGCCGTCGACAACGACTTCGAAACTGAGCACGACACTATGATCTATGTATTTGCGGTAAAGCTTTAGACAATGGG
>JAHEAM010000377.1 GCA_024642765.1 Planctomycetaceae bacterium | reverse complement strand
ACAAAACTGCAAACTTACCTGTCCCGTTCATGGCGACGACCGGTTCATACTGCCCGCCAGCAGTTAGGCCAGAATTCACGAGGAACTCGCCCCCAATCTTGCCACCCAGGGAATTGAAACGTTGGCCGAAAATCCCAAGAGTATCGACTTGACCTGGCTGATCTCCATTCCCTTCCCAGACGATAATAAAATTGCCCGCAGAGTCGATTGCTACCGAGGAGTCCTGTTGGCTGCCAGCAGCCGTTGTGTTCGCGACCAGGTCGGTTGTGACCGCTGCACCCCCTGCATCGAAAACCCGATAGTAGACGCTCGTGTCCGCACCGGCATCGCTCGTCCAAGTCACTACGAATTGTCCACTCGCATTCATGGCCAACGTAGCAAATTGCTCGTTGTCGCCGGCAATAGTGTTAACGTGAAATTCGTCGGTCAAAGCAAAACCATTTGCATCAAAGCGTCGTCCATAAACCTCCCACCCCGCGCCATCCTGGTTTGCCGATGACCAAACAACGATATAGTTTCCAAAACTGTCGATCGCGACAGACCGGTGACTGCCGCGATCGTCGTGGGAAGTGATTTGAAGATCCGTCGTCGCCTGATTCACTAGGAATTCGGATTTGTTGATGATTGTCGAATCGAATGTCGACCCGCGATTCAGAGAAAATTCTGACGTATTGCCGCCTGTATCGGTCACTGCGGCCGTTACCTGACTCGCCGCAGGAACAGCCACGCCGACAAATGTTTTGGTGAACCAGGCAAATCCAAGAGCATCCGTGTTAACGGTTGTCGATCCGATGTAATCGCGTGCCTCACCGTATCCCGAGGCGTCGGCTGTGTTGCTCCAGTAGAAATCAATGATCAAGCCATTGACGTTTGACTTGCTTTGCAACACTCCGGAGACGGTCGTGTCTCCTCCAACAGAGTGTGCCGAAAATAGGGTCGGAAAGTTTAATAAGTCGTTTTCCCCATTGTCGCCGTCAAATAAGTCATTGGCGGTGACACCATCATCATTCAAGTCAATCGCCAATCCTGAATTTGAAAAAAACGAATTTCCGCGAATAGTATTAAAATCGGTACCATTTCCCTTGATGGCCACGCCAGCTTTGCCATTGAAAGCGATCGTATTTCCTTCGCCCACATTGATACCACCAATTATGTTGTGGCTGGCGTTGGACTCCAGGAGGATCCCATGCTGTGAATTCCCCAGCGCAGTGTTTCCCGTGATGTCGGTGCCAATCAGATTACCGAGAATAAGGTTGTCATTTGAATTAGAGTCGGTTATTAAGATGCCATTTTTGTCGTTTCCCGAAATCACGTTTCGGCTGGCGAGTGTTACTCCGCCGATGATGTTATTGCTGCTACTAGAGCGGATTTCGATACCATTGTCTCCGTTTCCGCGATCAAAGCTTCCGGTCGTATCGGTGCCGATGTAATTTCCAACAATAGACACATTGTGAACATCCTCCAGTAAGATGCCGCTTTTTTGAAAGCGATTGATGATCAATCCGCTAATCAAGCTGTTGTCGCTGCCAGAAACGAAGTGTAGGCCATTTGTATTTCCGCCAGCGTTAAAGCCATTTAACTCTACAGCCAATCCGCCATCCATCGTCAATTGACGGTCGATCTCTGGCAAATTGGATAACAAATTAATGGTATGAATGCCAGGTCCAAGACTGAAAACAATCGTGTCAGCATCGGACGTCAGATTGGCTACCGTGATGGCTTCTCGCAATGAAACTCCGTCGCCACCATCGCTAGCGATCAACGCGGAATAGCTAGAGGTATCACCGTTCAAAAGGTCACTGGTCGTTGTGACTGTAATGGTCACAGGACCGCTCAACAACCCAAACCAGTCGGCGTTAATAGAAAATCCGTTCGAGGACTCCGAAGAATACTCAAGCTGCCAATCTCCACCTAATGCGTCGGCACCCGTCAAATCCAAACTTGCGTAAACGGTCGCTTGGGTCAACTCAGCAAATGTGTCAACAAACAATCGACCGGCATCTGAATTTGCAACATTACAGCCGTACAGCAGAATCAAACCATCGTCAGCCAATACTTGTTGCAAGCCAACGGCAAAAGAGGGTTGGCCCAAAAGCGAATCTTGACTTAATTTCAGTTCACCGAGTTGTAACGAACCATCGGATCCATGAGAAACAATATGCAACTCATTGATACTGTCATACTTGGCAAACAATTCATTGAGCGTCTCCCATGAATCCAACCCAGAATCAATGTAGACAATTTCGCTGTGCGATTCGTCAGCCAATCGCAATTCGTTTGCAAGTTTCTCAATACCCTCAACGCCTCGATCCGCCAAAATCAATCGTGTGACGACTTCGGCAGCGGTTGCCGCATTTGTGAAGTCAACGGAAGCCGAACTATCGATGGAGCCATCTGTGGCTGCAACGTCTGTGAGCCAATCTGCCTCGAAAGTCACAGCCTGAGGTTCGCTGTCACCAAGGGGAGAGGCGCTGAAAAACACGCGCGGCTCAAGTGAAACCAAGCGTGCTGTTGCGCCAGGCCCCTTGTCAAGACCGGACGCAACCTCTAAATCAGCAGGCAGCACATTTTGAAATGCGCGCACCGAAAATCGGCGGAGTAACTCCCAGTATTTTTCCGAAAATGTTTTCATGGATGGTGGTCGCCAAGCCTAGGCGTTACTCAGAGCGCGGCAGCAGAGACGATTTGCTTCCTGCTTCTTTCAATTTCGTGCCGACAGAACCAATCACACCGGATCGATTCAAACGGCACAAATCCAAAAGTTGGTCTGCTAACTCCAATAAGTCGTCAAACTCCGCGCCACGTTTTTCGATTGCGGAATGGAGTTGACTGACGGTATCCGTCACAATTGACGGCTTAAATTGCGACGAAGCATCATGCAAGCGATTCACAATATCGCGCAATTTGTTGATGTCTTTTGCGGCCAGGCAGGCACAGAGATCTTCAATATGAAGTAGTAATTCTGAGGCGGATTCTTCATCGAAGGCCAAGTGCACTTCTTTGGACTTCTCAATAATATCGACAATCGAAGAAACGTTTTCACGTAGGTACTCAGCCCAATGTCCAATCGTACGCTCATCTGCGACAGCGCGATCAATGCACTCTTTGGTTGAACCAGTGTGGCTCTCGAAATCATGCAAGAATTGATCGCACGCCAAGAAAATCTCTCGGCACTTGCCCAAATCTGCTTTGACCGCGTTGGGCATGTAATCTAAGGAAGAGTCCAATGGATCTATTCCGCAAATAATCGATTTCAGGACTCGACTATTGAATGACGAACGTAGAATTTCACAAGTAACTTGCAAGAGCGAGCGGTAGTGTGGGTTGGTACTCAGGTCTTGGCCGGTCAGGCTATGGTGCTGTGAATTCGCAAAGCCTAGTTGTCCAATTTCATGCAACAGTGCACTGATCTCGAGGACATACAGCATTCGCGGATCCAAGAACTTGCGTCCTGTGAAAACACATAGTTCCGCCAATCGCATTCCGTGAGTCGCGGAGTCTTCGTCGCGGTAGGCCAGGGTGGAGAACAACGCCATGGCTGTCGAGTACGACAATTTCAAACCGCTCAAGGCTTCGACAGTTGTTGAATCTTGTTTCTCCGGTTCAGCGTCTTGGTCGATTTGATCGAATCGGACGACGCGATTTCGGCCATTGCGTTTCGCCGAATAGAGGCACTGGTCCGCTTGATCGAGCAAGTGTTGCGAATCCATCGCCGCGAAAAGACGATTCGAAATCCCGATACTTGCTGTAACCTTGAGTCCGCCGATCATGCACCGATTGAACGCTTCATGAATGCCATTGGCAACAAACGTTGCAGCCTCGAAATCAATGTTGGGCAACAAAATCGCGATTTCTTCGCCGCCATAACGACAGACCAAGCCGTTGTCACCAACCAACTGCAATAAGAGTTCGCCCGTTTCGCGCAAGACTTCATCGCCTTTCGAATGACCAAAATTGTCATTGATCGACTTGAAATGGTCGATGTCAACCATCACGATATTCAGCAGGCTTTTGGGGCATTCTTTCCAGTAGTGCTCGAATAACTCCCAAAAGGATCTACGATTGTAGCATTTGGTTAATGGGTCTCGCGAAGCTAGGAATTTCAATTGTTCGTTTTGTTTTTTAATTTCGTCACGCGAGTCCCGCAAGCTATCGATCGTTGCCGCGAGGTCTTGTTTCTTTTGTTCCAGAAGTGTGACGTTGTCGAAACTGACCAGGACCCCACGAGTATTGCCCGATCCGTCCAAAATCTGATTGCTGTTGACGTTGTACTTCTGCAAGTTGCCGTCATTGTTCAATTCGATTAGGGCACCACGAATTTGAAGACCATCATTGAGGCTAATT
>JAHEAM010000376.1 GCA_024642765.1 Planctomycetaceae bacterium | reverse complement strand
TGCCCTCCAAAAACTCGATCAGCGATACCAGATCCTCACGATAACTCTTGATCGTCAAAGGCGAACTATTGCGTTCGATATCCAAGTATCGCAAAAACCGTTCGATTGCCTGTTGCACTGCTGCCTCGTTCGATGGAAAGAAACCCTTCCTGAATAATCGAACGTCGAAGCAATAACACTAGTTGATTTCACGATTGGTAAATGGGCTTTTTGCAAAGCTGTGGGGATGGTACGCGTTGTAACGAATGCTCGAACAACGCGTACCCTTAAGTCGCAAGGAACTCAGTTGAGGCGGCAACTGGGCCGCAGAGTAGCGCAGCTTTTTTTTCAATTGGCGACGATATTCACCATTCGATCGGGCACGATGATGATTTTGCGAACGGTTTTTCCTACCAGGAATTCGGCAATCCTTTCGTCCGCGAGTGCGATCTTTTCAAGTTCAACTTCCGACAGCCCCCGATTCACGTTCACCTTGGCCCGAATTTTTCCTTGGATTTGGATTGGGATTTCTACGGAGGCCTCGACGGTCAAAGCCTCTTCATAAGCGGGCCACTTCTCGAGAGCAAGAGAATTCGGATTCCCCATCGTATGCCAAAGTTCCTCAGCAATATGCGGTGCCATTGGGGCCAACAGCAAAATGAACTGCTGCATGATACTCTTGGGCCGGTGAACTTGTTTGGTAAAGAAATTCACGAACTCCATATAACGAGCAATTGCCGTATTGAAACTCAAGTTTTCGATATCCTGTGTTACCGCCTTTATGGTTTTGTGCAAGATATGGATCTGGTCGTCGTCAGGCTCTCGATCAACGATGGCTTCGTTCAATGCAATGTTGTCTTGACGATCGTCGATAATCATCCGCCACACGCGGTCGAGAAAATTGCGAACACCATTCACGCCCGTCATGCTCCAAGGTTTCGAGGCCTCCAGCGGTCCCATGAACATTTCGTATAAACGTAAGGCATCGGCGCCATAATCGGCAACGATTTCGTCTGGATTGACCACATTGCCACGTGCTTTGGACATCTTGTGGGCGCGGCTATCGATGCGAATCGAGGGATCGCTTTTGAGGTGAAAACGATCGCCAGCTTTTTCGACTTGGTCTGGTTCGAGTTTCACGGCTTGGACCGATGACCGGTCAGTGGCTTGCACAAACTGATGGTTTTCGTCTTCCATGACAAATTCGCTACTGATCCAATGTTCGTTGCTGTCACGATACCCGGTAAATTCCATGTCCCCCAAAATCATGCCTTGATTGACAAGGCGTTTGAAGGGCTCGATCGTGCTGACAACGCCACGATCAAACAGGACTTTGTGCCAGAACCTGGCGTAGAGCAGGTGCAGAACCGCATGTTCTGCACCGCCAATATAGAGATCGACTGGCATCCAGCGTTTTTCAAGTTCCGGATCAATCATTTGCTGACTGTTTCGCGGATCGATGAAGCGCAAGTAATACCAGCATGAGCCGGCCCATTGCGGCATCGTGTTGGTTTCTCGCCGGTAACGCACGCCATCGATAACAGGATAAAGCCACTCTTTTGGGGCCTTGGCCAGTGGTGGTTCAGGGCGACCATGCGGTTTGTAGTCGTCGAGATGAGGGAGATCGACGGGCAGCATCGATTCAGGCACAGCTCGTTTTTTGCCGTTTGGTTTGCCGGTTTCGTCGAGTTCGTGCAGAATTGGAAACGGTTCACCCCAAAAACGTTGGCGACTGAAAAGCCAATCTCGCAGTTTGTAGTTTACCGCAGCGCGACCGATTCCTTGTTGGGTAAGTTCGGCGATGATTTTTTCTTTGAACGCCTCTGTAGCCAAGCCGTCGTAGGGGCCGGAATTGATAGCCGTGCCTTTTCCGGCGAAGCAAGATTTGCCCGCTAGGACAGCAGAGTGGTCAATATCTTTTGCTTTGGGTGAAGGCTGAACGACCGCGACGATTGGCAAGTCAAACTGCTTTGCGAATTCGAAGTCGCGGATATCATGTGCAGGAACCGCCATGATCGCTCCCGTGCCATAACTGATCAGCACGTAATCGGCGATCCAAATTGGGATTGGCTGTTTGTTAACAGGGTTGATGGCATAAGAACCGGTGAAGACACCCGTCTTTTGTTTTTTGTCTTCTTGTCGTTCGCGATCGCTTTTGCTGGAAGCGGCTTGACAATAGGCTTCGACGGCTGCGGATTGAGCGGTAGTTGTGAGTTGAGTTACTAGCGGATGTTCGGGCGCGATGACCATATAGGTTGCCCCATACAACGTATCAGGCCGCGTCGTATAAACCCGTAAAACGTTTGATTCCAGCTTGCGTGGCAAGCCCGATTGGGAACGGTTCGCAAACCAATTTCCGAAATGAACGCCGTCGCCGGCATAGAAATCGACTTCGGCACCCGTGCTGCGCCCAATCCAGTCACGCTGAAGCTTCTTGATGCCCTCAGGCCAATCAACTTGTTCTAAATCATGCTCCAGTCGATCGGCATAAGCGGTGATTCGCAGCATCCATTGTCGAAGCGGGATGCGCTGGACGGGATGGCTTCCACGTTCGCTGAGTCCATCGACAACTTCTTCGTTGGCAAGTACCGTCCCGAGGGCGGGGCACCAATTCACCAGAGCATCGGCCTCGAATGCCAAGCGATGGCTATCCTGATATTCCCGAGTGGCGTCCACGCCTTGCGCCTCGACGTCTGCCGGAATCGGCAGCTCGCTGATGGGCCGCCCCTTTTGCAGCGATTCATCAAACCATGTGTCATAGAGTTGTAGAAAAATCCACTGAGTCCAGCGAAAATACTCAACGTCCGTTGTTGATATTTGACGGTCCCAATCGTAACTGAACCCCAACATCTTCAGTTGGCGAAGGAAGTTGGCAATGTTCTTTTCGGTCGATTGACGTGGCGGGATGTTGTGTTTGATTGCATGCTCTTCGGCTGGAAGGCCAAAAGCGTCAAATCCCATCGGGTGCAAAACAGCTGCCCCATTCATTCGTTTGAAGCGAGCCAAGATATCAGTGGCGGTGTAACCCTCTGGGTGGCCAACGTGCAACCCGTCGCCGCTCGGGTAGGGAAACATGTCGAGCACGTAGAATTTTTCGCCATCGACGCGGTCAGGTGTATGAAAAGATTTGTTTTTTTCCCAAAATCGTTGCCAACGCGGCTCGATTTCTGCGGGGTTATAACGGGGCACAGACGTACTCCTGATAATGTGTTTCGATTGAACGAGCCCATTTTTCCTAACTGGAATCCACTCCGAAATGCTTGGGAGAGTTCCCATTTGGCAGGGGCTCATAATCATGATAACGGTTTTCGCGAAATCGTCCCATGCGACATAGGATAGGTCAGAACATGAAAACAGAGCTTTCCAGTCGCAAGTCGCACACAGTTACGTGCGTTCCAACGAGGGATTTGTTAGATTGAAGGTAGAGCCACTAGGTTCACAATGCAAAATATGAGACTGCCAAATGATACGACGACGACCACGCCTGCAATTAACCGACCAAGAACGCGAAATGATGCGGAATGCAGGACGCTTCAACGCAAAACTAATGGATCACCTTCGACCATTTGTGTGTGCAGGAACTGTCACGGAAGACATTGATCGCATCGTACACGCTTACACTTTGGATCATGGGCACATACCTGCGTGCCTCGGATACCGCGGTGACGTGAAACCCTTCCCGAAAAGTTGTTGTATTAGCGTTAACGACGTAATCTGTCATGGGATCCCCGGCCACTACGAGTTGCAACCGGGTGATATCGTTAACGTTGACATCACTTCGATAGTTGATGGCTGGCATGGCGACCAATCGGAGACGTTTTTGATTGGTGATGTCAGTGAAGAAGCCCGTGCGATAACGCAATGTTCGTTTGATAGTTTGTTTTTGGCAATCAATGCTATTCGGCCCGAATGTTCGGTGGCGGTAATCGGCGAAACGATTGTCGATTATGTAAAGAAGAAACACCCAAGCTTTGGGGTTGTCGATCGTTATGTGGGGCATGGCATTGGCATTCGCTTTCACCAGCGCCCCAATATTCCACATGTGCCTACGCGGCAGTCCTATCAAGAACGACTATTGCCAGGAATGTGTTTCACAATCGAACCGATGATCAATGCCGGAACGGTGCATTCGAAGTGCGATGCGGCAGATGGCTGGACGGTCCGCACTGCCGACGGCAAATTTTCGGCGCAATTCGAACATACGATTTTGATGCTTGAAGACGGACTCGAAGTTTTGACACTTACAAAAGACGGACCGCAACCAGGGCACCGATTCTAGCACGGCACGCGAAACGGTTGGTCCTCGCTTCGGATAGGCTTGAGGGCCAGAGGACGTTTTGGAAACTTGAAGGGCTTTCTTTCATTCAAAC
>JAHEAM010000375.1 GCA_024642765.1 Planctomycetaceae bacterium | reverse complement strand
TGAGAACGTTGAGCCAACTCATCGCACGAGACCTCGTTGTCGCAAGTAGCGAGAGATGAGTCGATCCACAGGGCGATCGGTACTGGTCATCATATAAACGATTCCGCGTCTGTGACAGAACTCTCGCGCCGATTCAATAAATGAAGCCAGCGTCTCCCGGTACTTCTCGATTAGGCGCGTGCTCACTGAAATTTCAGCGACATCGCCATCCTCGCAATCTGTCAATCGCAAATCACCGGCCAGATCTGGTTCGATTTCTACTGGCGACAAAACATGAATCAAATAGATATCTAAATCGCGTGAAACTAAATAGCGGAGGGCTTGATCGTAACCGTTCTTGTCCATCAAATCGGTTATCAACACAACAATTCCTTTGCCCGTATTGCGAAGGCAAAACGACTTCACACTCTCGGCCAACGATACATTCGCGTCATTGGGAATCGAGTTGACGTAGTTAAGCATTCGCCACAGACTGGCTCGCCCACGTAACACCGGTGATTGCGCGGCGTAGGGCGAGCCGAGCGGCTCAATTTTCACTCGGTCGGCGCGAACCAATCCAATGTAACCCAATGCTGCAATCAATTGTTTTGCGTATTCAAATTTGGAGGGTTCGCCAAAGGCCATGCTTTCGCTCGCGTCAACGAGGCCGTAGAAGTGAAGGTCTTCTTCCTCAAGAAACAGCTTCAGAAAAAACTTGTCGAGCCTCGCATAGAGGTTCCAATCTAAAAACCGCAGATCATCGCCAGGCACATAGTTGCGATAGTCGGCGAACTCGACGCTTTGTCCCTTGCGTTTACTGCGGCGTTCGCCCTTCATCCGCCCACGAAAGATTTTGCGGCTGACCAACTCCATACGCTCCAGTTGAGCAAGGAGTTGTGGGCTGAGCAAACTGTTCGGCTTGTTCGAACTCATTAATAAATAGCGTCACAAAAGAGACAATCGCAATCGATGCCAGTCGGACCGACCGACGGAACCAATACCAGTAAACTCAAACGGCAAAACTCAATCTGTTCGTTGCGCCGTCGTGTCCAAAATTTCGACGAGGACTTGGTCTGTCGAAATGCCCTCCGCCAGGGCTTCGAAATTCAAAATCACTCGGTGCCTCATTGCCGGCAAGAACACGCGGCGTACGTCTTCGAAGCTGACATTGAAGCGCCCGTCTAGCAACGCTCGAACTTTGGCAGCCAACGCCATCGTTTGAGCGCCACGAGGACTGCTTCCCCATCGCAAATATTTGTTCGTCGCCTCAGCTGCCATGGGACCGCCTGGATGCGTCGCCAAAATGAGCCGCACAATATAGTCACGCAAATGATCCGCCATGATGACCTCGCGAATCAGACGCTGCCATTTCAAGATTTCTTCGCCGTCCATGATTTGTTGCGTATCGACTTTGTAACCTTTCGTCGTACGGTCAATAATCGTTGCCAACTCTTCTCGACCTGAGTACTCAACTACAAGTTTGAACAGAAAGCGGTCCAGTTGAGCCTCGGGTAGTGGATACGTGCCCTCTTGTTCAATCGGGTTTTGCGTGGCCATCACGAAAAACGGCTTTTTTAGCTCGAAGCGTTTTCCCCCGACAGTCACCGTTCCTTCTTGCATCGTTTCGAGTAGTGCGGACTGAGTCTTGGGGGTTGCGCGATTGATCTCGTCTGCCAAACAAATCTGAGTGAACAGCGGGCCCTTTTGAAATTCAAAACTGCGCCGACCGTCGGGAGATTCAACGATCATGTTTGTGCCTAGAATGTCGGCAGGCATCAGGTCGGGTGTGAATTGAATGCGATTGAAATCGAGATTGAGAGCCTCGGCCAACGTTTTGACAAGCAGCGTTTTTCCTAATCCAGGTGCACCCTCTAGCAAGCAATGGCCACCAATCATCATGCTCGTTAATACACCATGAACGATTTCATCGTGTCCTACGATGACTTTGCCGATTTCTTGCTTAACATCGTTGTAGCGTCTGCGAAATTCCTCAGCCTGTTGGTTGAAATTCTCTGTTTGATTCATGAAAGGAATATCGCTCCACAAGTCGAGGTTTGATGGTAATTCAAGATTTGGCAAATCGCAAAAACAATCTCGGCTTGAACCGAATGTTTGTTTTGCTTGAAAAGGAAGTCATTTTTTTGCTTGGCACATTGTCACATGAATTACACCGCGCTGCCAGTTACCAAACTCAATTTTTGCAAGGGCACGGTATTAAATTTGGCTTTGCCTCAACACGCTGATTCTCAGTGGAAACTACAGATTTCCTCGAGTGGCTTTTTGGTAATGTGTGGGACGCGAGCATGATTCGCTGGGTAGCCAACCACTAGGAGTAAGAAAGGCCGTTCGTTTTTTGGTCGTTCCAAAATGTCATTGAGAAAGGACATGGGACTTGGCGTATGCGTGAGCGTGGCAAGACCGGCGAGATGAAGTCCCGAAATCAAGAACCCTGTTGCGATGCCAACCGATTCATTCGCGTAATAGTTTTTTACGGTGCGTCCGTCCGCAAGCATATCGTAGGCCTTGGCAAAAATCACAACTAACGCAGGGGCGATTTCCAAAAAAGGCTTTTGGTCGTCAGTGCCTAAACGTGCGAGCGCATCAAGCCATTCTTGTGGTGCCCGACTATGATAGAATTCTCGCTCTTCGGCTTCGGCAGCCATTCGGATTCGCGTTTTGATAGCCGGGTCTTGAACGACAGCGAAATGCCAAGGTTGAAGATTCGCTCCGCTTGGCGCAGTCCCCGCGGCCTTGATCGCATTTTCCAAAACGCCTGACGGAATCGCTCGATCCGAAAAATCGCGAACCGTTCGCCGCCGCCTCATTTCGTCAAAGAATGCACTGCCGCGAGCCTGAGTTTCTGGCGAGTTGAATTGAACGAAATTCAACGGACGCAAATCGGGAATTACCTTCATCGACTCTTGCTCTTCATAATGGATTGTGATGTTGACTCCATTGCATTCCAAACGGCCCGCAACTGTTCTAACGCTTGGTTGTTAAGACCGGGTTGGCTGTAAATCGTCTGGCAGTACAGATCGACAAGCGCCGCAGCGTCTTGTTTTAATTGCCGTAATCGTCGCCCCAGACGATGTGCAAATTCTTTTGGCGTCTCGTCCGAGCCTCGCGATATGCTCGCGTCATTTCCAAGTGCTTCGAGCGCTGCGAAGGTATATACAACCAATTGGTCTTGCGTTTGTTCTTTCGAATCGTTTGACAAAAACGGATTGCGATATTCAGAAAACTTGCGGTTAATCGCAGATTGTGTCACCGAATCCACTGATTGAGAAGCCTCCAACGATGAAACGACTTTTCGTTTTGTGAACCATGCAACGATCTCTTGCCATAATTTCAAAAGCTCATGGCGGAACAAGAAGCTCACGATCGCCAAAGCAACGAACGTGATTGCGTAAACCAAGGCCTTTATTAACGATTCATAATTGACGGAAGGCCGAAGTCTTGGGGATTGATTTGGGGTTGGAGGGGGTTGCTGTGCGCCTTGTGCATTGGTCGTTTTGGATTCTAGATTTTTCGTATCACCAGGCCGCTTTGGATTCGACTGGTTATTCTCAGATGGATTGTCGTTTAGTGTCTCGCTTGGAGCGGTTTTGTTTTTGTCGTTACCGTCGTCTTCTCTGTCGCTTTTATCGTTGGAACTATTGTTTTGATCGTTATTGTTTTTGTCTAAATTCGACTTATCTTCGGATTCTGGAGGAGGATTGCTGGAATTCCCTTTCTGCGCCTGACTATGGTCTTTCGAATTTCCGGGGTCGCCTGGTTTGCCCTTTCCTCCACTGCCCTTTTCACCCGTGCCTTCCGTTAGTTGCTGGTTGCCATTGGGGTCCATTTTTTGGTTAGCCGCGTCAGCGTTTTCTTTCGTTCCATCTTCGCCCACCGCGAGTAGGGAGGAGCCTCGGTCTCGACTGACAAAACGAGCTAATACGTCCGAAAAACTAGATTGCATATTCCACTTTGGTAATACCATCAACAGAAGCATGATGGCTAAAGCCGCCGCCACAGACCAAACAAGCCAATTTCGCGAGACATCGGCTGGTAGTTCCAATTGGCGTTGATTCAAATAATGTTGAAGGCCGAGCAAACTGGTCACCGCCAACAGCGTCATACCTGAGCCAATGTAGATCGCAAACAATGCCCCGATCCAATAGGTTGGCTGCGTGTTAGGCACAAACCATTGGCCGAAACCAAAAATTGGTAGGGCCGCCATCGAAAAATATAAAACCCACAGGCCTGGAGTGTTCTGTAATTTCGGGCTTTTCCAGAAACTAAAAAAATTTGCAGATCTCACTGTTGACGGTGTTTGGCCTGAATCACGCAAAGTAGCCTGACGAAGACGATCGGCAAGCCCCATCGCCGAAACGTCAC
>JAHEAM010000374.1 GCA_024642765.1 Planctomycetaceae bacterium | reverse complement strand
TCGACTGAGCACCGTGATAGAATCCGGGTGAGGCGGGCAGTATCGTTGCGCCCGCGGTCGTACAGCGCTGCATGTTTTCGATCTGGATCGACGACAACGGAGTCTCTCGTGGAACCAAAATCAATGGCCGACGTTCTTTCAAATGTACATCGGCCGCGCGTTGGACCAAGTTACCGCTACACGCACTTGCGATTCCGCTCATCGTACTGCCGCTGCATGGACAAACGACCATCCCACGCGTGCGATGAGAACCACTGGCGATCGGCGTCATGAAATCTTGGTAATGGTGATAGACCAATTCAAAACCGCTCTTCAAATTGGGGCACAACGATTCAAGCTCAAATGCATGCAAATCGATGTCGCAGCCCAATTCGTGTTTGATGACTTGTTGACCGGATGAACTGATCGTTAGATGGACTTTCTCGCCAGCGGAAAGCAGAACTTCTAGCAATCGTTGGCCGTAAACGACGCCGCTTGCTCCCGTAATAGCGACCACAATTGGCAAACTCATTTGACACCTACGTACAAGGTCGCAATGCCGAACGTCAATGGATAATACTTGGCGGAGCTCAATCCGGCTGCCAACATGCGTTCGGTCAGTTTCTCGTAACTGGGAAACTCCCCGACGCTTGCAGGCAAATAGTTGTAGGCGTCCGATGTGTTGCGAGCGAAAGCTTGACCGATGCGCGGTAACACATTGCGAAAGTACCATTGATAGGCTGCGCGGATGGGCTGGCGGCGCGGCATTGAAAACTCAAGGACCACGATTTTGCCACCCGGCTGACACACACGCGTCATTTCCCGCAGGCCTTGATCTGAGTTTGCCACATTTCGCAAACCAAATGCGGCAGACACGATCTGAAAACGATTTTCTTCAAATGGTAGGCATTCCGTGTCCGCTGTGACAAACTCGACGTTGCTTTTCGGGCGACGCTTCTTTTTTTCGCGGCCGACGTCGAGCATCTCTGGAGTGAAGTCGGCGGCGATCACCGGCACTTGATACTTCGCCGCTCGCTCCCACGCAAATGCCAGATCGCCGGTGCCGCTGCAACAATCCAAAATCGGCCCGCCACTCGAACTTGGTTTTGCGATTCGAACCGTTCGCCAACGCCAATACACATCGACATTCATCGATAGCACACGATTCATTCGGTCGTAACTCGGCGCGATTTCGCCGAACATTTTGCGAACGCGTTGACTGGACTTGTCGACCGAGGCCGTGGGACTGGTTGCCGTTTTGGATTCTGACATGAATTGAGCACTAGCCCAAAAGAAAAAAATAGGTCCGCCGACGGGTACTGGACAATAACCGGTCTCTCCAAGATACATTAACAATTGAGTTTTGTTGAGAACGGAATCGGATTTGTGAAAAAGTTTATGACCAAACGTCTCAATGTGGCCTTTCTGCCGCAGTTGCTTGTTGAAGAAGAGATTGAGGGCTGCGACGTCATTGTGACGGATGTCCTACGGGCTTCGACGACCATTATTTCAAGTTTAAAAAATGGCGTGCGCTGCGTGGTGCCGTGCGCCACGATTGAAGAGGCTCACGAAACAAAACGCAAACTTGGGCCAAGTGCGTTGTTGGGTGGTGAGCGCGGCGGTGTCATCATCGCGGGTTTTGACGCGGGGAATTCACCACGTGAATTTCCCTCTGAGCGAGTTGCTGGGCGCACGCTTGTTCTTTGTACGACCAATGGCACGGTCGCGATGGAACGTTGTCGCAAGGCAAATCGCGTTTTTGTGGGAGCCTTTGTTAACCTGTCAGCCATCGTCGAAAAAATCGCAGGGTCGTCGTCCGTCACGATCTTATGTGCTGGAACTGATCGTCGTGTCACGTCAGAAGATGTTCTGTTTGCGGGCGCGGTCGCCGAACGATTGCTGGAACTCGACGCTGAGTTGGAGCTGAGCGATCAAGCCGCACTTGCTCGCGACGCTTGGCGACAGGCTGTCCTACGCCTATCCTCTGGCGAGAGGCTTGCGTCTATCTTGGGTATGGGGTCCGGCGGTCGAAACCTACTCCGATTGGGTTATGACGCCGACATTGAATTCTGCGCCGACGTCGATCGCTTTGAAACGGTGCCCATGCTGAATCTCGACGAATGGATCATTGTGTAACGCCCGAGAGAACGAATATTACAATTCTGCGACATTTTCCGAGCAGCCATTCCACCCCCACGCTCGCATAGCGTTGACATTTCGTCAGCAGTTGCCATTTTGGCAAGTCTAGACATGAAGGATCCCGCAAACATTTCCTTCACCGCGCGGCTCGCCAATTTTGGCACAAAGGTTGCAATACAGGTCAACAGCGAAAATTCGCTGACAGAAATTCAGCGAATTCACAAATGTTTACACGTTGAAGAAGGTGAAGACAGTATTAGTATTTTTCAACAGCATTTTGGGAGAACACATATGTTAACTCAACGTTGGCAACCCCTTGCCGAAATCAACCAATTGCGAAGCGAGATGGATCGCCTTTTTGGGCGTCATAGCGCTTCAAATGGATCAAGCCGTTCGACTTATCCTGCGATGAATGTTTGGGAAGATGACAACAGCCTGTTTGTCGAAGCAGAACTGCCTGGATTCAATATTGAGCAATTGGAAATTTTGGTAATCGGCGAAAACAAGCTTACGGTTAAAGGAGAACGAAAACGAAGCGAGCCTGGCGAGGGAATGTGGCACAGGCAAGAACGCGGGTTCGGTTCATTCAGTCGTGTGCTGGAACTGTCGCATGCTGTGGATAGTAACAATGTGGATGCTGAATTTGAAAACGGAGTGCTGACGATTCGATTGCCAAAATGTGAATCGGCGAAAGCGCGGCGGATTACGGTCAAGACTAAATAGTTTTGAAAGCAGACATCCACAATTAAATAGTATTCGAAAAACCAATGAACTCACTGCTGGAGCGAGAAACATGTCAAACCCAAACACAAAAAATGAACTCAATCAAAATGGCAAAGAAATCGGTGATTTCCCCCGTTCAGAATCAATTTACCAACAAACGTTTGTGCCGCTTATCGACATTTGGGAGGGCGAAGAAGGATTGGTGCTGCAGGCCGATATGCCTGGCGTCAATCCAGAAAATCTAGACGTGCGTTTCGAGGATAGCCAACTGACAATTCACGGTCGCGTCGGACCTCGCCATCAAGACATCCACGCAAAAAATGTCGAGTACAATATTGGCGACTTTCATCGAACGTTTACGATTGGTGAAGCGATCGATCCCGAAAAGATTTCTGCCGAAATGTCACAAGGCGTTTTGACGCTTCACCTCCCCAAATCAGAAAAGCTAAAGCCACGGCGAATTGCCGTTAATGCGAGATAGCATGAACTGGCCCCATCGTTTACAACGGCCCACGAGGCCACTTTCAGGCAGCCACTTGTTTGGCTGCCTTTTTTTGTTTGTGGATAGCGCAACTAGTGTGTTTTGCAATCGTTTCAGTTCAATACATCTCGATTCGCGTGTGAAAACGTCCCCCGCTTAACACCACCAATTCGCTGTTTCTCTAATATTCAGATGTTGACTCGCTCGCCCAGCAAGTGTACTATCGAACTAGCACACTAGAGCGTGCAGGCAAGGCGAGGGTTTGATGATTCTTCTTACGCAACCATTGGGTATGACCATGCGGTTTACGATCGATCCCAGTAACGGCATTCCTATCTACGAGCAAATTGTCCAACAGGTGAAGTTTGCGGTCGCCGAGGGCAAGCTGACGTCCGGCGAATTAATCCCGAGTGTCCGCGAATTGTCGCGTGATTTAATGGTAAATCCCAATACGGTTCAGCGCGCTGTCCAATTCTTGCAGTCCGAACAGATCTTGGAACCGTTGCGGGGGCGAGGTCTTGCCGTTTGCACTGGGGCCAAGCGGCAATGCACGAGCGATCGACAACAATTGATGCGCGATCGTCTGGAGACCGTTGTGAACGAAGCCGTTCGCAGTGGGCTTCCTCCCGACAAAATTCGCGACCTGTTTGAACGAGCGATGACGAACGCTCTTTCAATTTCTAAATCAGAGGCAAGTTCGTAATAGTTTTTCTCCGAGTCACGAAACCGTTTCAATTTTTTGATGAGCAACTCAGTCGGGATTTTCAATCATGGAACAGGCAATTCAAATCAATGGTGTCACCAAAACGTTTCAGTCGCGTGTTGTCCTGGACGACGTTTCGTTTTCCGTACCGCGCGGAGTCGTGTTTGCGTTGTTGGGGGAAAACGGTGCTGGAAAAACAACGCTGATTCGTTCGATGTTGGGCTACCACCGAGTCGATTCGGGGCAGATCCAAGTCCTCGGAATGGATCCGCGTCGCGAGCCCTTGAAGATTCGACAACGGGTGGGTTATGTTTCCGATAGTAACGAACAATACGAATGG
>JAHEAM010000018.1 GCA_024642765.1 Planctomycetaceae bacterium | reverse complement strand
GGCCATTTGCATGCCCTTTCTAGGGCTCACGACGCTTGCAGACCTTGAAACCTACGCAACAAACACAGACAAGTCATTGGGTGGCCGAGAGTTGATCAGTACAGTTGCAGAATTGCGTGATTCCACCATCGCGAACCGCATATCCAAGATCGCCGTTCAACAACTGAAAAAAGGTTCAAGCGGCAGGTTGGCTGACAGGTTCTCTGCCGTTGGTTCGCGCTCGATTGAGGAAACACTGGGATGGCTTTTTCAACAAGTTGCCGAAGGACTGGGTTACGCACATGAACACGGCATTGTGCATGGCGACATCAAACCAGCAAATATTCTTCTCAGTGACGACGGACATCCTTTGTTATTAGATTTCCACTTGGCACAATCGACTGTCCACAAGCGTGAGCAGAGTGTTGTCGGAGGAACGTTGCCATTCATGAGTGCCGAACACCTCAGTGCGTTCATCAATGGCGGCACGATCGACAAACAATGTGATGTGTTTTCTGTCGGCGCAGTGTTTTATAAACTATTGACGGGTGATTGCCCCTATCCGATTCATTCTGGGCCGGTTGATGAGGTGGCTCAAGCAATGCTGGCAGACCGAAAGCTTCCGGCCATTCCTTTGCGAAAAAGAATGCAAACGGTAGATCTCGATTTGGCGACCATTGTTGAAAAGTGCCTTGATCCCAACCCGAACAACCGTTATTCATCAGGCGAGCAAATCGCCGTGGATTTGAGGCGTCATAACGAAAACCTACCTCTCGTTCACGCACCCAATCGATCGGTAATTCAGCGGATACGAAAATGGATCCGACGAAACCCCGGCGTCAAGTCAATGAGTTCAATGGTTACAATGCTCCTTGTATTATTAGGACTATCGAGTGCTTTGGTGATCAAACGCACGATCGAGATTCGCCGTAGTGATTCGATACAACAAAGCAACGACTTCGTTGCCCAACTGCAACGAGAGCGGCTACCATTGACGACAACAAAGCCCACAGAACAGGCTCTGGATGCATCTCGGAAACGAATCCAAAAGGCATTGCAAACGTATGGGGCAAGGTCGGCTGAAGAATGGCGCGATCAAAGCCGGCTTCGGTTTTTGACTCCCGCGCATCGGGAGCAAGAGACCCACGCCATTAGCTCGATCCATTTGCAAACAGCAGAAGCATTGGTGCGACGGGCTAGAATTCTGCTGGACAATGAGCAAAAACAAAAACTGCTTGATCGCGCTGAGTTGGAAAGTGCACGAGCCGTGGAGTTGCAGCCGTCACTCGAACAAAGCCGTACCGTGCTTGCGCAAAAAAGTGCAATTGCTAGATTGCGCTCGCAAAATGAATTGGCAGAACAATTTTGGGAGCAAGCTATTGTTGCTCCGATTAGTAGCGAATTGGATCGAATGGTTGCCGCCTATGGTTGCTATACCACTGGCAATACCGAAGATGCGTTTCGATTGATTCAAGAAAGTATCCAGGAGGATCCACAAAATATCGAGGCCTGGTTGCTGCTCGGAAACTTGCATACTGCGTCAGGACATCACGCCGAAGCTGCTGCCGCCTACGGCGTTTGCATTGGACTAGATCCGAGACTTGAAATCGCGTTTTTCAATCGAGCGCTCGCAAGGCGTGCAGTTGGAGATATGACAGGTTCATTGTCGGATTTCGATGCGGCGATAAGAATCAACTCAGACGATTGGTCCAATTTCGCAAATCGGTCATTATTACAAATGGCAATAGGCAATCATTCGGCCGCTCTAAACGACTTGGATGCCGCCATACAATTGGGTGCTCCTGATACACGCCTATATTATTTGAGGGCACAAGTTCATCGCAATCTTGGCAATGACCAGAAAGCCGCAGCCGACTATAGCGAATTCGTGTCTCGCGAGGCAACTGATGAAACAAGCTGTGTCGAGCACGGCGCGGTCATGCTACAGGAAGGAAAGTTTGACGAAGCCGCAAGAGATTTTGATCGGGCGATTCAATTGAATCCTCGCTCGGTTGAATCTTGGCAAAACAAGGCCCATATCTTTTCCGAAATCAAACAGGAAGTTCTACCCGCGATTGACGCGATGAGCCAAGTCGTTGCGATTTTGCCATCGGATCCCGCCTCCCTAGCAACACGCGGAGTATTGCACGCTCGCTCGGGTAATCGAACAGAAGCGTTGAAAGATGCAAGTGCAGCACTCGCAATTAGTCAGTCCGGCGACACGCTTTATCGAGTTTCCGGTATTTTTGCACAGACATCGAAACTCGAATCTAACGACAAGCATATTGCGATTGGTTTCTTGTCAGGTGCAATGCTACTTGATCCGCAAACGGTTATGGGTTATTTGGATCGGGACACTGATCTGCAACCTCTTGCCGAGGAACCAGAGTTCGTGGAGTTTCGGAAATTGGTTTCGCGCCTGCAAGAATTGGGACAATGGCGCAATGAATAAAAACAAAAGTTTTCGGCTTTCGCTGGATTAATTGGGGTTCAAGATGGGTTTTGACAACACGGTTTAGAGAAAAAGGAGCCGCAAAAATGGGATACAATTTGGGTTTTTCACCAATGCCAAATTCCGACGACGTCTTGCCCAAACCGGTGTTTGATGGAGCGTTTGGACCAGACTCGACCACGTCCGTACCAACTCCTTGGACAAATCCCGATCGCTTGACAATCAGCTTCGTGCCAGATGGGACGCTGATCTCAAAATATAGGAGTAATCTTTATTCTGAATTTGGCGATATGCTTACCGCCAACCAAATTGATAGCCAGATCTTGAAAGCGTTTCAAGAATGGAGTCGATTGACCGGTATTAATGTCGGTCAAGTCCAAGACAGTGGATTGCCAATGGGCTCCTCGGGACCAATTCAAGGTGACTCGCGGTTTGGGGACATTCGAATTGGTGCAATACCGATGTCAGAGGATGTTTTTGCCGTGACCGTTCGAGTTGATCCGTTGATAGCGGGAACTTGGGCGGGAGATATTTTGTTTAATAGCAACGCTGTCTTTAGGAATGCTCAAGAATTTTATGCCGTTGCGTTGCATGAAGCGGGACACGCATTAGGTCTAATACATTCTTTGGCTCCGAACTCTGTGATGTACGACGGAGCACTTAATTCTCAAATTATTGGTGTCGACGTTTCAGCCATTCGCCAAATTTACGGTGTTCGTCGAATCGATCCTTATGATTTAGGCTCTAATCCGAATAATACATTCGATAAATCAATCCGCATCAAAAATTCTGGTAGTCTGCACGGAACAATCCCATTGGTCGTCTATGGTGATATTCACGTGAATACCGACATAGACTATTACGACCTTCAACCATTGTCTGGATACACAGGTCCCGTTCGTTTCGAATTGATTTCTTCCGGAATTAGTTTACTGAGGCACAAGATTTCGGTTTATGACGAGACCGAAAATCTCATCTCCGCCGCCGCGATGACTGCCGGTCAACGTGGAGGACGACTTTCTGTGGTTCTGCCGAGCGCGATCGAAGGCGAACGCTATCACGTACGTGTCGAAGCTTCCGATACATCGTTATTTTCGACAGGTAGCTATTCACTGGTATCAACGTTGCTTGATACTGCTATCGTGCCTCAAGCGAAGATCAATGCTGTTGTGAAAGGAAATTACTGGCGACTTGATCAAAGCGACGTTCAAGGAATTTTCTTGAACCCCTCGGCTTTTTTCTTTAATGCCGATTTGGCGGCTAACGATACTCTTGCCACAGCGCAAACTCTTGTTGAATCGCCAACCTTTTCACGAAAGATACACTATCAAACGCAAGCTAGTTTTTCATACGTCAACGATATCGATTATTTCAAAATTATCGCACCAAGTGATTTAGCAACAGGTAGCATTCTAACTGTTACCATGGAAACCATGGAAAAGGCTCGCTTGGTACCAGAAATTCAAGTTCTGAATGCAAGCGGAAATCCCCTTACATCCCGCACATTGATCAATGGCAATGGCCAAATAGTTTTACAGGTGACAGGAGTAACGAAGAATCAATCGCTCTACTTCCGCGCTTCAGCCGAATATGCCGCTGAAAGATTTGATAGTGGCAACTACAATCTGGTAGCCCGATTTGATCTCTCGCCTGCTTCAATGCTGGCTTTAGGAACTGGCACCTTGAACAGCAACTCGCAGCGCGAACAGTACCACAATCTTTACGTCGCAGAACCTCAGTTACTTCATCTTGCGCTTTCGGCAAGCGACACCGCTGACCGAACGCAGGCCCAAGTTTGGGTTACCATTTACAATCAACAGGGCAGGCGGGTCTTTCGTGACCTTACTGTACCCGGGCAAACAAGAACAGCCAAAAGCATCGTCGTCCGCCCGGGTAGTTATTCTATATTTGTTAGCTTGGCAACAAGTGACAGTGTGGGTATCGGAAATCCAGTCGTGCTCACGTACAACCTTGACGGAAAGGGCATTACTGATCCAATTGGACCGGAAATCTTGAAGCCCTCTGAACGTCCATTTGTCAAAGTTGGACCCAACGACCCGAATTATGCTTATCCTGGAGTTGTCTCCCCAGATCCGTTCATCGTGACATCGGGACAAAACGTTTCAGTTCCGACGGGTTCAATTATTACACCAACCTATGTGAACGCTAATGCATGGTATTGGTACAACGGATGGCTGGTGAAAGAGGTTCCGGCATTGACTTAACATTGAATCGAACATCGTTTGCTAATAAACTTTAGTCGGGCGCGATGTTGCTTGCTCTTAAAACCGTAATGGGCGAAATGTGGCAGAACCACAATTGCTGCACATTGCACTCTCGGCAAGCGATACGGCCGAACGCGCACTCTCACAGGTCTGGGTCACAATCTATGATCAAAAAGGCAATGTCGTATACCGAAATCTGGCTACCCGGGGACAACAAGATCCGCTAGGAGTATTGTCGTGCGACCGGGTAGTTATTCCATACTTGTAGGTCTGGCGACCAGTGGCGAGCTGGGGACAGAAGAGCCCGTTTCGCTTTCTTTCATTTTCGAAGGCAAAGGAATTACGGATCCCATTGGACCTGAAATCTTGAAGCAATCTGAACGACCATTCTCCAGAGTAGGACCGGACGATCCAAACTACGTGTACCCTGGAGTTGTTTCACCCGATCCGTTTATCGTCACAGCGGGACAAGACGTTTCCGTGCCTGCTGGGTCAATTATCGCACCCAACTTTGTGCATGCTAACGCATGGTACTGGTATGACAGTTGGTTGGTGAAAGAAGTCCCAGCACTTACATAGCTTCTCGCGCGACACCAAAGCAACACCATCCGATGCGCTAGCCTCAGTCCAACTCGCTCCTAAAATGGAGGCTTGCACCGGTTGGCTAATAACTTCTTGACCTTAATGGAAAATGTGGATATTCATTCCCACCGGCTTTCTAAGAATTCTTGGCGGATTGCAACGACAAAAATTGCTCTTTTGATTGGAGTCAGTCGTTTCCAAACGATTAGTTTGAATCGTTCAAAAGGTTTTGTATTTTTGCATTGGAGAGAAGACATGTTTACTTTTTCAACACTTCGTATGATGGCAATTATTGGTTTTGCAATAACACTTTTTTCCTTCCCGGAACAAAGCGCATTTGCACAGGGTCGATTGCGACTATCGGCAGATATCGGTGGTGTCAAAGCCAAGGCCAAATATGAAGAGCGCAGTGAACGCCGAAAATTCAACTTCCAACTGGAACAGGCAACTCCTGGACAGTTCGGCACTGTTACCGCAACAACCAAAGGACGAGTCGATAACTTGGGCAGTTTCACGGTAAACGCTCTACGTCGTGGGATCATCGATATCGACACGACCGAAGGTGATTTCGTAAATGACCTAGACGTCGGCACAATCATCACGCTTCGTATTGGCGGTCGATCCTATTCGGGCGTGCTCAGGTAATCGGTTTGAGATGGAGTGCTCAAGTCGAGGCGCGAAGGGCGAGAGTGACCTAACTCTTACCCTTCGTTTTTTTGGTATTTTCGAGATTTGCTAATATGTATGGTTTGAGAACTTCCTTAAATAACCATTCTCTAGATTTTTTCGTATTCTCGCCATTTCACGATTTCTTTTGGCGGATCACGCATTGAATTTTTGCTCCCTCAAGTAGGGCCTTTGTCAAAAATGCTGCATGCGCTATCCATTCTGGATGAATTCGACCAATAACAAGGAACATAAAATGTCAAAACAAACTCGACGCAACAAGTTTTCTCGAAAGAATGAACTCCAATTCGTAAACTTGGAGACACGAAACTTATTGGCGGGAATTTCATTTGATTCCACTACAGGCATTGTCACCGTTGATGGTTCCAATGGGCCAGACGCCGTTCGCGTGACCCAAACCGCAACGAATACCACGGTTGTTTTCGCGAACTTGGACAACCAATCGTTCTCCAACAGCCAAGTCACATCGATCGTATTTCTTGGGCGGAGTGGCGACGATTGGTTTCGAAATGATACATCGATCGACTCGCTTGTCTATGGACATGACGGCAACGACACCTTGGTCGGCGGCAGCGGAAATGATCGAATGCGAGGTGGGAATGGTAACGACAGAATGTATGGCAACGGAGGCAACGACTTTATTGTAACCGACAATGGAGACGATTTTGCGAGCGGAGGATCGGGCAATGACCGAATGTTCGGTGGTTCCGGTCGCGATCGCCTGTATGGAGACGACAACAATGACTACATTTCTTCTGGAGAAGACGACGACTTTTCAGACGGTGGCTCTGGCGATGATCAATTGTTTGGAAATTTAGGCAATGACTCGCTTTATGGTGGCTCAGGTAACGATGAAATTTCGGGGCAGGACGGCGATGACTATATTTCTGGCGACGATGGCGATGACAAATTGTATGGAAACAACGGTGATGACAGAATGATTGGTGGGAATTCGTCAGATCGAATGGCTGGTGGTAGCGGCAATGACCGGATGTTTGGCGGTTTTGGAATCGATGTCCTGTTCGGTCAGGACGGCGAGGATTCACTCAACGGCGGAGACGACAACGATCGACTATTTGGCGATTCAGGCAACGACGACCTCAACGCTGGAAGTGGCGATGACTACCTTCGTGGTGGAGCTGGCATGGATCGGCTCTATGGTCATAACGGACGCGACGACCTAGGCGGCGACGACGACAACGACGATTTGTACGGCGGGCCAGGCGACGACATCTTGCGTGGCGGCCGTGGTAACGACGATTATTTCCGAGATTCATCTGATTTGGTGTTTGACGACTCGGATGACTACAACGCCGACGGCGATTTCGAAATCCGTGGAACCATTTCCAATTTGAATACTTTAGCCAACACGTTCACTCTACTTGGCCTTTCCGTCAACTATTCAAGTGCAGCCCTGCGTACGAGTTTATCGAATAGCGCGTTTGTCAAAGTCGAAGGCCAGTTTGATTCAGGTAATGTAACAGCACACGAAATCGAATTTGAATCAGACCAAAGCCATCATAACTTCGAAGCCCGTGGAATCGTTTCTAACTTGAATTCAAGCGCCAAGACTTTTACATTCCTTGGCTTTTTTACTGTAAACTATGGCTCATCAAGCGTTTCTTCATCGCTTGCCAACGGTGCCGTGCTTGAAGTAGAAGGTACGTTAAGTGAAAACAGCGTTTCGGCCCATCGAGTCGGCAATGACTCCGGTGGTGGCGGTAGTCAACGCGACACAAACGGTGCATTCGAGTTGCGGGCTGCAGTCACGGATCTCAATATAAGCACCAAAACGTTTAAGTTGCTCGGGGTTTCGATAAACTATTCGCCAGCTCAAGTGTATGGCTCATTCACCAATGGCTCATTTGTCAAGGTCGATGGATCATACTCCAGCGGAACGATCACTGCCCGTCAAGTTGAAATTGAAGTGGAGGATGATCGCGACGAAAATGTTCGCGCTCGCGGCGAAATTCAAAATCTAAATACAAGCAACAGCACGTTTGAATTTCTGGGCATTACCGTTGATTACTCAAACTCACGACTTGAAACCACTATTGCAAATGGAAAGAGTATCGAGCTACGTGGCTGGTTCGAAAACGGCTCAATCGATGCCGAACGAATTGACACCTAAACAAACTTCATGACGACTACGCTTTTGTCGTCTAGTACTGGAGACAATATGGTATTTCCCAAGTTACTTGAAGTCCGGAACTAGCCTTTCCACTCTTTAGCAAGGCAGCTCAACAAGAAAATCACGGCATCTCAAAATGTAGACGCCGTGATTTTAAACGCCATGCCTATCTGGGATTTTGTCGTCACTCCACGTTGACAATGAGTTCAAATATTTAATAAGCAAGCTTCGATGCAGAGACCGGGACCAAATCCTAACATGACTACTGGTCCAGAGATTTTTTGTTTTTGAATTAGATCGAGAATGAACAAAACGGTGGCCGATGACATGTTGCCATACTCACGCAGTACCAGACGAGAATTTGCAATTGCGGCATCGGTCAAATCAAGAGCCGTTGCGGTAGCATTCAAGATACGAGGGCCACCGGGGTGAACAATCCAACCAACAATATCCTCGATCAGCAAACCTTGACCGGCAAGCCACTCCGTAGCCCAAGCCTTCAATTGCTGCTGAACAATTTCGGGGACTTGCGGAGACAATCCCATTTCGAATCCAAAATCGCCGACTTGCCAACTCATCATCGATTGCGTCTGCTGCAAAATCGTCGAGGCATTCGAAACGATCGAAATTGGAACAAATGGTCGCGAATCGCCAGCCCCATCATCCATCAAATCAAGGTCGTTTTGGTGATGCGACGACCTAACGACAATCGCCGCTGAACCGTCAGAAAATAACGAACCCGCTACCAGTTGTTGCGGATCGTCGGTGTACTGTTGGTGCAAACTGCACAATTCAACCGAAACCATCAGGACGCAGGCATTGGGTTGCGATTCGCTAATCGCCCTAGCAACGCGCATTCCGTTCAAACTCCCATGGCAACCCATAAAGCCCACATTGGTGCGTTGCACGTCATGACGTAAACCGAGAGAATCAATCAAACCGATATCCACGCCTGGTGCACAAAAACCAGTGCAAGAAACAGTTATCAGATGAGATATTTCCGCAACGGAAACTTGCGCCGAATCAAGGGCGCGACGACAAGCCAACTCAGCGAGTTCGGGCGCGAACTTTTTATAAACTTCCATTCGGCGGGCAGTTGAGGGCACACTTGTTATCCTGTCGATGGCGTTCCTGTCGCGTCCCGGCACAACGACGGGGTAGAATGATTGCCGCTCCATGACTGGACCATCAGGCTTCTCCAAAAGAACACTGTATCGCCTTTCGACACCCGATTGTCGATAGAGTACATTCAGCGAACGATTGTATTTCCCTGTGAAGCCGGATTTTTGAGCAAATTCACAGGCATCGATTTGGGAAATTGAAAATCGTGGCAAGGCGACCCCGAGTCCTGAAATTTGTGCGGTAGCCTGCTGCGTTGGCCTGGTAAATGTTGTAATGGTTGCAGTGTTCATCCTGTACTCACTTTCTGTAATGCCCAGTTGCGAACGGGCGGAAGGCGTTGGCAAAGACTTGCGGCCAATCGAGCGCGCCGAGGACTTCGCAACAAACTAGAAAGTTGTCGGCAAAGCCATTGTTTGCGGATCAATTCCGATTGAACCTTTTGCTGCCAGACACCTGGAATTTTATCGGACCAACTGTCAATTGCAGCGCGAGCGAGAGGCTGCAGCAACACGGCGCCTGCCATCGCCCAAGACATCCCTTCGCCAGTAAATGGTTCGACATATCCTAGAGAATCGCCGACAAGTAATATTCTGTGCGAGGCAGATCGCGTTGAGCGGCGAGTCAAGGGCGGTGTTGCACGCCACTCGGCGTCTAGGAGTACGTTTTCATCAATGATCAATTTGTTCTTGCGAAGCAAATGATCCACAATTTGCCAAGGGCGCTGCGGGCTCTGGTCTTTGACAACAAAGCACATTGGATCTACGGCCGCTGCAATGTTACTCGTGGTTGGATCAACAGGTGCAACGCCTACATATCCCCGAGCCGAAGTGATCATCGCCAACGCATGCTGAATCTCGTTTGGCACGCTGCCCCGCGGGATTGTGGCCTGCAAACCGATTCGCGATCTCGGAGAAACCTTCGAATCGAATTCTGGCAGTTTCGAAAGGCTCGATTGCGTCAAGCCATCGGCGGCGATCACCAACCGAGTTGACACAAAACGTGCAGGAAGATTCGCTTGCCGAAGCTCGACGATACGTGCCAGACCGTTCGAATCCGTTCGGTCAGTCAAAACCGTGGCTCGAGTGTTTTCGTAAAAGGTCGCGCCAAGTTCAATTGCGGCATCGACCAAATACGTGTCAAACAGACTGCGCTCAATCGTTTGTATTGTTGGCACGGTCCACGAATATGAGGTGCCCGGCAAAAAAAGCTGCATCGTGTCAATCGAGCATGATTTTTGTGGATCAAAGCGTTCTGACAAGCCTGTCGCTTGCAGGACGCGCTGCGCTCGTTGGTTTAGACAACAACCACAAACCTTTTTGCGCGGAAATGGTTTCGCGTCGACGATCAAGACTCGGCGTCCGGCTTGCGCCAAAAGAAACGCGGACAATCCACCTGCGACACCAGCGCCAATGATAACGCATTCGAATTCATCAACAATTTCTTTTTTTTCGTCGGTAATGCAAGAATGATTCATTCTGTGCCCCTCAACTCCGACGTTTCAACCGGCAAAGTTTGCTGTTGTTCATTCTTCCAGATCAGCGTATATCGCCGTGGCCAGCGACGAACGATCTTTACATTGTCTAGACCGCTTTGGTCGGCCAAGCCCCGGACTTCATCGCATCGAAACGCAGCCTTGACAGATTGTGGGCCGTCGAAATGCACGATAGCGGAGCGAGACAATAGTCGACAACCCAAACAGGCCAACCAATAACCCAGCCGCGACCGAACCAAATCGTCAACAATGATCGCCTTTTTCGCGTTCTGCTTCGCAAGTTGTAGAAGTGTTGCTGCCTGTTCGTCCGTGAGATGATGAAGAAACAAACTGCAAAAAATAATGTCAAATTCCGTTTTGTTCTCTTGAAGCCCCTGAATGACATCTTTTTGAGAGAAGGCCAATGATCCGTTTGGCGATTTCGAACCAAACTTGTGCGTCCCAAACCTTCGTGTCGCTGTCTCAACGGCCAAAGAACTCATGTCCCATCCGGTAACATCACAAGACACGCCATGACTTTGCAGATACTTGAAAACACCTGCCGTTACATCACCTCCACCCGATCCGATATCGAGAACTCGAAGCGGACGACTCGACTGCGCACTTGATTCACGTCCTCGGTCATTGCCAACGATTCTGACAATCGTTCGGCTGATAACACTAGCCGTTCGGCATAGTTTATTGATGCGGTTCAGCCCCGAAAGCGCCTGCAAATGCAGCCCCTCTGAAAGCCCCGGATCATCCATCAATTCAGGTACCAAGTGGCGGGTGCGCATGGAGTCTTTTCAATTTCTGGTGCTTACGAATTGCCAGGCAGAGGAATTGGTACTGGATCAGCATGAACCTGGTACCCAAAACAACAAAACTCGCAGCTCGCGAAAAAGTGAATACACAGGCGTTTCATTCTACGCAATGGAATTGAAAAGACTTCCAAAATAATTGTTTTTTTATTTCTGACTGTTATGCTCTCTACTTTCTTGATTTTAAAAAGAAAATGAATGAACTCCCCCAAACACTTGCATTCATGTATTCCAGACATAACTTGCGGCTGTTTTAGAGAAATTCTAGAATTCACTTCGAAAGCAGCCGAGCCGGCCAAACGTTGCACCTTTTTTCTGAAACGGATTGGCCAGTTTTGTTTTCAAGAGATATTCGATGAATTCCTAAGGCAACCAAATCCAAACGCGAGCCGTGTTTGCAAGGCTTTGACCCTTGCGCGAGATTCTCGAGACTACAACATTAATTCTTGTTCTACATCAATCCAATCGAAGTCCGCTGCGTGTTAAAAGCCATCGAAACGTTGTCGCGGTATTCATTGGTGATAGTCATGCTTCTGCTGCCGATCGTGATAGCTGGCGCCGTTTTAGTACGGAGCGGTTCAGCTCGAATCAGTGAGTGGCTGCCAAAAAATCAACTCGATCGTATTACCTACGACAGTTTTATCGAAATGTTCGGCGATGACCGGTTTGTGTTGGTGAGTTGGGAGGGTTGTTCCACGGATGATCAGCGTCTGAATTCAATAAGCGATGAATTACGTCAATTGGATTCCAATCACACCGCTGCGTGGTTTTTTAATATCACGTCGACACGAACTTTGATTGAACACCTCACCAATGATCCATTAAAATTAACGGAAGCAACCGCCAAGAGGCGAATTGAAGGCTTCATGCTCGGGCGCGATGGAACGGCATGTTTGGTTATCGAATTGACACCGACTGGCATCACCAACGGCACAGACGCAATTGAATGCATTTACCAAGCGGCTGAAGTAGGCTCAGGATTGCAGCGAGGGCAAATGAGGTTGGTTGGCCCCGTCTTTGAAGAAGCTGCCATTGATCGGGCCGGCAACGATTCAATGCGATACCTCGTTCCTCCTTCGACCCTCGCAGCGATACTTGTCGCGGTTTTTGCACTTGGGAGATGGCGCGCAAGTTTAGTTGTGTTTCTTCTGGCGGGCTTGGGGCAAATCATGTCCGTCGCCCTGGTTTACTATGTCGGTGCTGAGCTCAGTGCCGTTATGATCGTACTACCCACTTTGGTCTTCATGCTGTCTCTTTCGTCGTGCGTGCACTTGGTGAACTATTACGATGAAATAGCCGACGGCGAGCAACACCGTGGTGCGCGAGCAGTTCTCATGGGCCTGAAACCCACAATGCTTGCGACAGCAACAACGATGGCCGGCATGGGTTCGCTGGTTGTTAGTGATCTGGGGCCCGTAAAAGCATTTGGCCTCTATTCGGCCATTTCGTTAGGGATGTCGACGCTGGCGCTTTTACTTCTGTTTCCCCAGCTCACCGCAATTATTTTGCGAGAGCAAAAACGTAGTGAACGAATCTCTACAAACGGAATTACTTATCGCGATACCTTTTTGGAATCGCTCACAAGCATTGTGACCAAACACGCTGGAAAAATAACTTTGGTGGCAATATTGTGCTTGGGTATTTGCATTTGGGGAACTCTACGTCTGCAAGCTTCAACAAAATTCGACAAAATGTTTCCGGCAGCCAGTCCAGCTGTCACGGGAATGAACTGGGTTGAGTCTAAGATCGGGCCGATCGTTTCCGTGGAAGTTTTGCTGACGTTTCCGGAAGGCAATCAGGACTTGTTGCAACAGGTAAGATGGCTTTCGACAATTGAGTCGCAACTGCGACAGTCGGACGACGTCGGAGCAACACTTTCCGCTGCTAAGTTTCTGCCCGCAATATCCAGGGCGCGAGGTGCACGAGGTACTTTGGAACGAGCCGCTTATGCCGGTCAGCTCAACAAAGCACTTTATGGATTGACCGAACAAAAGTGGTTGGCTCAGGATCAAAGTGATCGCAATGTTTGGCGGATCACCTGCAAAGTAACCGCTCTCGACGAAGACTACGGCATATTCGTGGAGCGTTTGCGGCAAGATGCCCTTTCATCGATTTCCGAATTCCGATCCGAACCCTTCCCGCCAGAAAAAGTCGAGATTACTGGCGTATCCGTGATGGCCTACAACTCACAATTGCAACTCACCAGCGATCTCAGTCGCAGTTTTACGATGGCGTTTTTGCTGATCACTCCGATGATGATGTTTGTTACTCGCAGTGTCTCGGGTGGATTAATCGCGATGATGCCGAACGTGTTGCCGGTTTTGATTGTCTTCGGATTGATGGGATTAACACAAATCAAAGTGGATATCGCCGGAATTTTGACCGCTAGTGTTGCGTTGGGAATCGCCGTCGATGACACGCTGCATTTTGTCAGCTGGTATCGAAGGGGACAATCGACGGGCTTGGGAGCGCGTGATTCGATTCGCTTTGCCTATCGACATTGCGCAATGGCCATGATCGAAACCACCCTCATTTGTTGTAGTGCCATGCTACCCTTGCTATTCGCCGGATTCATTCCGACTGCTCGATTCGCTGCACTTATGGTTTGCATGCTTCTGCTGGCAATTGTTGGTGACTTGTTGGTGCTGCCTGCATTGTTGGTTGTTCGTGACCGCTGGACGACTCCGGCCATTTCGACAACAACCCAAACTTGATTCCTGGGAACCCTGCGACTCGTGCAGCGTATTTCCGGTACGGCGCGCCAACATAATGCAACAGTCGTTTGTCTTTTAAAATACTGCCGAAAAAAATGTAAGCCGACCAAGTCAACGTTAGGACGGCATGATCCAAGGACATCCGCGGTGTGAACCAGATCAACCCAAGAAAACTGAGATAGATCGGATGCCTCAATATTCCATAAATGCTCCTCGTTATGAACACTCGTCGAGGCGGTTGCGATCTAATCCACCAATACCACCGCTGAGTCGCACCAGTTTGGTAGCCAGCGCCAATCAAATAGATGCTATAAAACAATCCCATCCAAGATAAATAGAATCCTGCCAACATGAGGAACTTGGCAACAGCATCGAGATTCCAAATAACGACGGTACTCCCCGACCAATACGAAAACAATAACATTAAGGTTGTGCAACTAACCGCACAATGAATGCAGCCCAGCCAACCGGATGGCATCCGGTTTCGCATTCGTTTATGAATCCACGGTAGCAATTACAATGAATGCGGCGCCGAAAACAAGATCGCCAAAAACAAATCCGTCCAAATCGAGAACATAGGACTAGCTGGAACACCCGCCCGCACCAATTGGAAGAGATTCACGACGGTCCACAAAAACAAAATTTGCGTTCCTACCCCAAAAGCAAAACCAACCGTTTGAACAACTCGATTTTCATTTTTAGTATTTGCAGCGAGCAAAAGTGCTGCTGCAGAATCATGGTGTTTCATAGCGTCAAGTTCTTTCCGCAATGAAGCAACCGTATTCCATTGCGCCGCTGCGGTAGGCATTCAAAATCGCGTCGAAGCGACTTAAAAACAGCGTGTGATTCTGGCCAAGAACTCGAGCCAAACACCGGACGCCACTTCGGTCGACTCGCCGTTTACAAATCTCCCAAGTCTGTGCTACTTTTTCTGTCCACAATTCACTCTTTACAATCCGCATCCCAGCCGCTTGAAACCAGTTCTCATAGTCGCCTTGTGTTCCGAGCGACGGGCAGAACATTCCTTCGCACACTCCTTGCACTTGCCGAATTGTATCGGGATCTGTCTCGTTGCGTCCGACCAACCAGGCACAAATCGCGAACCGCCCCTGTGGTTTAAGCCATCGCGCCGCGTTTTGAAAAAACTGAGCTTTTTCGAACAAGTGTTCTGTGCACTCAACACTCCAAACAAAGTCAAATGTGCCTGGGTCAAAATGGCACCTTTCCAAATTTTCACACAAGAAACGCGGGCGAGGCCGGCAGCGCTGCAGGGTCGCAGTCAATGCGGCCCAATGCCGCTGAACAGGACTAATCGTGACACCGGTAACTTCACACGCAAATTGTTTCGCCATCCAACGACTCGAGCCCCCCATTCCACAACCCGCATCAAGTACGCGCGCCCCCGAAAAAATCTCGGCATTGGAGGCGAGTCGCTCTGTGAGTTGTAGTTGAGCAACTCGAGGCGTTTCATCCGCGTCCCACAAACCGTGATGGATATGAGGTCCCCAAAGCATCCGGTAAAAAAGGGTCGAGACATCATAATGATTTCGGATAACCTTCTCAGAAATGTTCAAACATTCGATCACGTGGAAACTCTACGGGGTTAAAGCAGAACTTGAAAAAACTTTGTTAGAGCCAACAGCAACGTGTACTTAACAAGAGTAGGAGTAAAGCATTCGTGAGAAAAACAAAAAAGCTCTAACCGATTTCCTACTTTCGAGGCCTGACTCTTTCGGGATTACAACTACTTTGCCACAAAAAAATCGCAATAGATTTCCAATTCGTCTGCCACGCCTACCGCACCAAACGCTTTCGTGAAAGGCGTGATGCAAAATCAGTCTGTTTAATCGTCAATCCTCTTTTGACGTGTTGGTAGCCGTCAACTTCACTCATTTCGGCAGACAACTTGATCGGCTTGATGACACCGTGTAACGTGAACTTACCATCAATCGTCACTAACGGAACTCCCATATCGGTTCGTTTGCTAGTCGCAGCGATCGCTGTCATAACAAAGTCAGCTGTTAGAAATTGTTTGACATCTAACTGAGCACTGCCTTGCAGATTTTCGTTGACTTGCTTCTTAGTACTTTCGTCAGTTTCACCTGGTAGTCCAATGTACTTTCGTGCACTTGGCCCGTCGGCGTCAAACGAGGTCATGTCGAAAACCAATTTGCCCAAATTTTGACTATCCGATACTGGCGTTGCCTCCTTTTGTTTCAACGCCATATTGAGTTTGCCGGATTTGAGCTTGCCGTCAACCGCGTGTTCATGACCAAAGCCTTTCTTAAAGGTATGGGTGTAAACGCGACTTCGGCTAAGATCGACGGTTCCAGAAACAGGTCGCTGAAACTCCGCAGGTTGCGAACTCGATTTTTGTACACGTGTCTGATCCTGAAAATTGGCGTTCAATGCGGCGACGGCAAACGCTGAATAGACAATCGTGGCAAACAAACCAAAAGTCTTTTGATTGACAAATCTCATATTCA
>JAHEAM010000373.1 GCA_024642765.1 Planctomycetaceae bacterium | reverse complement strand
GACATGAAGTTCAATGAGATGATCAAAATGGCCGACCAATTGATGATGTACAAGTACATTGTCAAAAACGTTGCGTTCAAACACAACAAGACCGTAACTTTCATGCCCAAACCGATTTACGGCGACAATGGTTCTGGAATGCACGTGCATTTCTCGTTGTGGCGCGATAATGAACCGTTGTTTGCGGGCGATGGCTACGCGGGATTGAGCCAAATGGCATTATATGCAATCGGTGGAATTCTGAAGCACGCTCCGGCGCTTTTAGCCTTCACAAATCCAACGACTAACAGCTATCGCCGCTTGGTTCCAGGCTATGAAGCACCAGTAAACCTAGCTTATTCACAACGAAATCGTTCGGCATCTTGTCGGATTCCGATGTACAGCAACAGTCCGAAGGCAAAACGAATCGAGTTTCGTTGCCCAGATCCGAGCTGCAATCCGTACTTTGCATTCTCAGCCATCATGATGGCCGCGCTAGATGGCATCCAAAATAAGATCGATCCGGGTTCTCCTTTGGACAAAGACATCTATGACTTACCGCCTGAAGAAGCGGCGCTCGTTGAGAAAACGCCAGCATCACTTGAGGCAGCACTGGACGCGTTAGAGGCCGACCACGAATTCTTATTGCGAGGCGATGTGTTTACCAAAGACGTCATTTCGACTTGGGTCAAATACAAACGAGTCAAGGAAGTGGACGCCACGCGTCTTCGCCCAACTCCCTACGAATTCTGTATGTATTTCGATTGTTAGAGTTGAGTCTAACTTAACAACGAAAGTACGTTTGGACTTCCATGTCCTTCGGATCGAAATCCGTCGAAGTGAACAGGAAATAACGGAAGGCGACTTCCAAACCGATATAGGGCCCGGGGCATGTTTGCTGCCGGGCCTTTTTTTTGTTTGGTGCCACCGTTCCAAAATGCTATCAATCGAAAAAATGAACTAGGGTCACATAGGCAAATTTGGTATGCATTACGCCTTGCGGTCTTGCGCCGACTGCTAATTTCACACGCTTGTCCCACACAAGAATGAAACTCGATGGTTTCAATGGATGGACCCATTTGTTGGTGTTTGGCAACGCCAAAAAAATGATTTTGACGACTGATTGCCTCGAAGGAACGAGCCATGACGGAAGAAACGCATGAAAAAGAGCCCCGCACCTTTGGACTGAAAAAAGGTCTGTGGGGACGACTTCTGGCCATCGGTGTGTTCGTTGGGCTCGGTACCTTCGCCGTCAGCCAGACGATGCAAGTTAAAGAGAAATCGTCCGAAACGGAAGCGTCAACGAATTCCCAGACCGAAAAAATTGCCGAAGACACTGCTGCGCCTTTTGTCTCAGAACCAACAGTCGTCCCGGTAAAACTTGCAAACCAAACGATTGCTCCAAGTCCAAACTCGCCGCTCTCAGACCAGCCGTCGGAAAGCAAACAAGCCACGAACATTGCAGATACCAAAATCATTGCAGAGGCCAAACCTCAGATTGCCAAACCTGAACAATTTCAGACAGGTTTCGCTCAAAAAATAGAAGGCAATAATCCGGACTTTACTGTGGATGCCAAATCGCTTGTGCAACAAATTCAAGCCGATACGGCTCTGCCTCCAGCCCAAGAAAAAACGGCAGCACCTGCACTTCCGACGAAAATCGATCAGCCCGATACGTTTCGCACAAACGAAGAATCAAATTCGTTTGCCGCCAAACCTGAATCGAAATCCTTTGGCGACGAAAGTCCCCAAAATGTGATGACTGACAACCCAAGTCCTGCAGTTGATGCAGCATTGCCAACCCCACTGTTGTCAGGTTTGCAGACACCCAAGCCGGCCTCGCTCGAAAGCAAATCGTTTGAAGCTTCAGCACAAGAGCCGGCCCAATCGATTAACGCGAAACCCAAAAGCAATTTCGAGTTGAATGAGCTGAGACCACTCGCTGCAATGCGGGAGCCGAACGAAAATCCAAAACAAACGAACGAAACTCCGGTCATGTTACCCGACCCGAAGGTCCAAGTTCCAGATGCAAATCCGTTAGCGGAGCAGTTTTCGGCTGGCCCGCGTTCGAGTCAACCAGCGCAACCCACGCCGATTCCAAAACAGCCAACATTCGGTGCCGAGCCGCCGGTTGGCATGTTGCGACGCGAGCCGCAGCCCAGTCCACAGCGTCAAGAGCCTCTTCCAAGCTTGCCCACTGCATCACTAGCACCTAACAATATGTTGAACGCATCAAACGGAAATACTCAGCCAACACCGGGCGATGCGAAACTTGAGGGATTACAAACACCTTCACTAGCGATCGAAAAAATCGCACCAACCGAAATCCAAGTCAATCAAGTCGCAAAATTCAAAATAGCGGTTCGCAACGTCGGCACGGTCAATGCGAGCGAAGTTATGGTTTCGGACCAGATTCCTGCTGGAACGGAATTTATCGGTTCAGAACCACAAGTGACTCGCAAGACGCCCGATGGCAAGATCTTTTGGTTGTTGGGTGATTTGCCGTCCGGTGCCGAGAAAATCATTTCGTTAGACCTCCGACCAACTCAACCAGGCGAAATCGGCTCGGTTGCTCAAGTCAGCTTTGCCAGTCAGGCCTCGATGCGTACGCGTGTAACGCGTCCTTTGTTGGATGTTGAACACTCCTCCACTGACCGCTCATTGGTTGGAAGTCCGGTCCAGCTCAAGATACTAGTTCACAATCGCGGCGATGGTGAAGCAAAGGACGTCATGCTGCACGAATCGGTCCCGCAGCAACTCAAGTACAGCAGCGATGATTTTCGAGAACTCGAATATCCGATCGGCACAATTCGCCCAGGTCAAACCAAAGAGATCTCCCTAAACCTTTCCGCCGCGGAGGCTGGTAGGTTCAAGAATACCGTCGTGGTCACCGCAGCTGGTGATTTGAAGGCCTCGCACAGCATTGATATGGAAGTTGTGTCACCACTGCTCAGCGTTGTCAGTAGTGGACCGACACGCCGGTTTTTGAAACGCGAAGCGGTTTATGAGTTCACTACCTCAAACAACGGCACGGCTTCAGCGAGTAATGTCGATCTGATTGCGCGCCTGCCACGCGGACTGAAATTTGATTCCGCGGATAACTTGGCCGAGTACAATCCTGATACTCATGCGGTCTATTGGGCCCTCGATGAGTTAAAGCCGGGCCAGCAAGCCAAGGTTTCCTTGACCGCAACGCCAGTTGAAACCGGTCAAGCGGATTTTGATTTTCAAGTTACCGGCGATTTGGATATCGCAGCAACAGCTCACCAGCCATTGACCATCGAACACTTGGTCGATGTGTATTTTGAAATCGATGACGTCGAAGATCACATCGAGGTCGGCAGCCCTACGCAATATATCATCAAGGTCGTAAACCAGGGCACCAAACCTGCGAGCAACGTTCGCTTGTCGCTTGAACTTGAAAATGGTGTGCAACCTATGGCGGTCGATAGCGCAGTCAATGCAGAAATCCGCGGGCAAGCGGTTGTCTTTGCTCCGATCGCAAATATCAATCCAGGCGAAGAGCTGAAGATTGTTGTCGATGCCATTGGTCGAACACCCGGCGAGCATCGCGTCTCCGCAAATCTGCAAACCGATGGCCGCGAAATCAATATATCGAAAGAGGAAAGCACACGTGTCTACGCCGACCGTTAGCTCTATTTTTCCTTGAAATCAATGACTTCAGCGCCAAACATTTCCATCGCTGATTTTACGAAGGGGTGTTTTTCGAAGTTGCGGATTTTTTGGAATCGGGTCATTCGCGGCTCGACATTATTGGCCGCAGCCGTATCTACCTTTGGCGCGTCAAACGTGATTGAGATGCTTTTCCCGAGCATTTTCCCGAGTGACTCTTCGTATTTTGGCCGACGTTCAGGACGATTGCACATTTCCATTTGGTACGCCGACTTCATCAAGACTCGGACTCGCGACGCACCAACCATTTCGATTGATAAAAAGTCTGTGCCGAAATCGGCTGTCATTCCTCCGAGCTCTTCGAGGGTTTGACGCCATTGGGCTTCCAGCTTAGGTGATGGGACAACGTTTTCATTCGAATCAAGACGCTGAATCGTTGCAATTTGCGTCGCGATTGATTCGGTTGGTTGGTTAATCTCAAGGTCGTTGGAATCTTGTTCCGTCGTCGGCTCAACATGACTGGCCAAGGCTACTTGCACCACGGGTTCGTCTTCGTTGACGCTTTCGGAAACTGAATGTTGGTTTGTGGTAGGTGTCGATGAGGCTGTTTGGATCTGAGCGGGGCCGCTTTCCAGGCTATTGATTGGCGTTGGCTCAATTAGTTTTTTTTTTGCGGGTGCGTTTGCGGTTGCTGAACCTTCCTTCAGTCCAGCGATCAAATCGACGATTGACTGTACGCTTTCGAGTTCGCAACATCGCAATGCCGCCGCC
>JAHEAM010000372.1 GCA_024642765.1 Planctomycetaceae bacterium | reverse complement strand
AATTTCAGAATAACGAAATTTCTAAAGATCAATTCGATGACGGGAAAGCGATTATTGCCGAGCTGCGGCAGGCTCGCCGGGCCGAGCAAATCGCGATTGCTTCCAAGTGGGCCCGCCTGGTGAACACAGTGCTGCCCGTTGGCTGGCTGCCACAAGGCATCGAAAGCTGGGACGCCGGGCATTGGCCCCAGGCTCTCGCTTGCTTGCTGGGCATGTTGAGCATTGCCACTTGGAGTCTATCACGCTCCTACCTAACCACGCTGCGGATTTATCGAGGCAGTTTTAGCCGAGCATGGACCGGGGGATCACCCCCGCTTACTCCGGCAGGCTCACAGGATCTATTGCCAACCGCCGCCAGCACTCCAGCTCGAGTCGAGTCGTTCATGTTTCGCTCGATGCCCGGATTGAGCGAGCATCAATCGGCCGTTGCGATGGCAACTCTCAAATCGTTGGGCCGCGCCCCGGAGGCCAAATTAGCCATCTTCTTTCCGGCAGTGATCTTGGCGATCCTGACTGGTAGCTCCGTCTTCGGCAGTGGATGGGGAATGGGCACAAAATGGCAGGCCGTCACTGCCATGGGTGCTGGGTTCTTTGTGATGATGGGGGCGACCCAACTGATTCAAAACCAATTTGGTTTTGACCGCGACGGGTTTCGCTACTTCTTGCTCGCTCCGATTCGTGCGCGCGACATTCTGATTGGCAAAAACGCGGCTCTAGCTCCGCTGGCGATGCTGATGTCGCTAGTCGCGATTATTGTCCTACAGATTTTCAAGCCATTACCATTCACGCATTTTCTTGCGACGTTTTGCCAACTGGGAACTGTTTTTCTGGTAGCGTGCCTCGTGGGAAATTTAATGGCGATTTACGTTCCCCTGGCCATGAAGTCTGGTTCGTTGAAGCCCGTCAATCTGAAATTTAGTGCAGCCATTTTACAGATGTTGATTTTCATTCTGGCACCACTTGGGATCGCGCCGTCTTTGTTGCCACTGGTTTTAGAATTCACCCTGGAGTGGATATATGAGATTCGGTTTCCATTTTATCTCGTCGGATCGATAACCTATTTGCTGACCATGATTGTCGTTTACCGATACGTGATTGAATGGCAAGGCAACAAGCTCTACCAACGTCGTCACAAAATTCTCGATTCCGTCACGAACGTCAATCAGTGACCGAACGTTGGATGGGTCCATTATTGACCGAGGCAAACCAGCCATTCCTGAACGCTACCGGCTTCTTTGACGCCAACACGTGTGTAGATGCGACTATCAATAATCGCAGGCGACGCATAAGAAACATCGCCCAACCGATTCTTCTCGACGACCTTGAATGCTTGTGGATCGGCTGCGATAACAAAGTGCCCGCCCCGTTCATCCGCGAAATACACGTTTCCGTTGGCAACGACCGGTGAAGCGCTCACAGGGCGCGACAGACGCTCGTTCCACTGTTCTGTGCCGTCTTTCGTCTTGAGACATATTGCCAAACCATTATCAGTGAGCGCGTAAATGTATCCTTCGTGAGCCAACAATGATTGCTCATAACAAATGTGTGCGTTTTGCCAAATGATCTTTGCCTCGGTGCCATTGATTTCGATTGCCATGGTTCGTGCGGTTGGAAATCCTCCGCTAACAACCACAATATTGCCCTCGCAAACTGGCGTACCGCAAGTGACCAACCACGGCCCCTCGACTTGCCAAAGCTGTTTGCCATCTTTTGGATCGTAGCCAGTAACATTCTTGCCGCCACTAATCACTAACTGCAATTTTCCATCGATTTCAAAAATAGCAGGCGTCGAATAGCTCGTAGCTCCCAACCGTTTCGTTCGCCACACTTCGGCACCAGTCACTTGATCGAAAGCGGCTAGGAATCCATCGTTTTCGGATTCCGACGAAACAATCACGATGTTGCCAATCACAATCGGCGAGGCTCCATATCCAAACTGATATTGTTTTGGAACAAATTTGCCCGCTTGCTTTTCCCAAAGGATCTTTCCGTCAAAATCCAGACAAACCAATTGAGATGCCGAATGATTGTTGAAGACGGCGAACACACGTTGATTGGCGGTCGCCACGCTTGGCGATGCGTGAGTGTTGCTGGGATGAATCGTTGGGTTGAATTCGCCTTTATTGACTTTGGTCTGCCACAACAGCTCACCCGTACCTTGCGAATAGCCAAGTACCGACTGCGTTTCCGAGTCTGTTTCCGCCGTTGTGATAAATATCTTACCTTCGGAAACGATGGGCGACGAATGTCCTCGGCCTGGTATTCTCGATTTCCAAACGACATTCTCTTCGAGCGAAAATTTCGTGGGTGGCGACTGAGCCTCTGCCGCAACTCCATTGGCAGGTCCACGCCAACATGGCCAATCAACTAGCTGTTCGCCAGCAAGGTTCACAACGGTTGACGGACGTGAACAAGCCGTGAAAAACAATGCGGCAACGACACAAAGACCAATTGTTTTTACGAATTGCATCAAAATTCTCTCACTGATTCGAATTGACAGACTGATTTCGAATTGACAGGAAGTCCCGACGTTTAAAAACTTGGCAAAACCTTCGAATTGCAAACAACTTTTCGTCTCTTCCTACGTACCTAACCCAAAATTCGTTCGGAGATCCAGGCCAGACATTCGCTTGCCGGCAATCGGACTTGCTCCAACGAATCGCGGTCACGGATGGTCACGGTTTTGTCTAGTAACGATTGACCGTCGACGGTGATACAGTAGGGCGTGCCCGCTTCGTCTTGACGTCGGTAGCGGCGGCCCACGGCGCCTTTTTCGTCGTAGAAAACATTGAATCGTTTCTTGAGTTCCAAGTAGATTTCTTTTGCCATTTCGGGCATGCCATCTTTTTTGACAAGCGGGAAAACAGCGGCCTTGATGGGTGCAATGCGCGGGTGAAATTTCAACACCGTACGCGTTTGCATCTTGCCTTCATCATCTGGAGCTTCGTCCTCGTAGTAGGCATCACAGATAAACGCTAACGTCGCGCGATCGGCGCCTGCCGACGGCTCGATCACATGCGGTATGTACTTCTCGTTCGTCAGGTCATCTCGATACGAAAGGTCTTTGCCGCTACCACGCCATTTCGGTTTTCCGTCGGGGCCCAGTTCGACTTCGAGCGGACGGCGCTTCTCGTCAAGCTTCCCTTCGCTGTGGCTGCGCAAGTCGAAGTCACCTCGATGCGCAATACCTTCCAATTCGCCGTACTCACCCGCTGCCAAAAACGGAAACGCATATTCAATGTCGGCCGTACCCGTCGAATAGTGCGAAAGTTCATCTTCATGGTGCTCGCGGAGACGTAAACGTTCAGGCGAGATTCCCAGCTCGTGATACCAACTCAAGCGGCGATCGCGCCAATAACGGTACCACTCAGCCGACTCGTTCGGATGGCAGAAAAATTCGATTTCCATCTGTTCGAACTCACGCGAACGAAACGTAAAGTTCCTCGGCGTGATTTCATTGCGAAAACTCTTTCCCGTTTGAGCAATACCGAGTGGCAAACGAAACCGAGTACTATCGAGCACATTCTTGAAGTTCAAGAAAATACCCTGTGCGGTTTCCGGTCGCAGGAACGCCGCGTCTTCTTCGCCTCCAAGTGCGCCCACAGTTGTCTTGAACATTAGGTTGAATTCGCGCGGGGGCGTAAGGGTTCCTAACGCCTTCGCCTCCGGTCCAAGAACTTCTTCGAATGATGCGATTTCGGTCAGGCAAATCGTTGTGCCTTCCCAGTTCAGTTCCTCAATGTTCTTCGCCCGCAGGTTGAAGAACTTCATGGCTTGACGTTCCATCTGCTGTTCGGCTTCGTCGCCAGCTTGCGCCGTGACAAACGCGCGCTTGCCTTTGGCATCGGCCCAGCGGCCCACGATTTGATCGTGGCGATAACGGCGTTTGGAATCGCGACAGTCGACCATGAAGTCGTGAAAAAGATCGTAGTGTCCCGAACATTTCCAAACTTGCGGGTGCACGATGATCGTGGTATCGACACCGGTCATGCTGTAGGGCGAAGGCGTGCCGGGCAGTTGGCTTAGGTCATCGTGGCGGACGACCATGTCTTGCCACCAGGCCTCTTTGATATTGCGTTTGAGTTCGACGCCTAGAGGTCCATAGTCCCAAAAGCCGTTGAGTCCTCCATAGATCTCACTGGATTGAAAGAGAAAACCTCGTCGTTTGCACAACGAAACAATTTGTTCCATGTTGGCCATCTTGCCGCCTATCGATTTCATCAAAACAACGCAGTCGGGCCGCCTATCGACCAACTGCACAGCTTTGATTTTAGCGTTGCGGCAGGCAATTGGTCTATGACGGGCCTATATTAATTGCGGAGACTGGGACGCGATTTTGAAAGCCGTACTTCACTCCGTGAAATTCCGTAATCAAACCTATAT
>JAHEAM010000371.1 GCA_024642765.1 Planctomycetaceae bacterium | reverse complement strand
CAGCCTACGGCAGCCAAGCGATTGAACGCACCAACCCCAGCTAAAGCGAGCACCGCGACAAATCCGAATTATTCTCAATCGCAAACTGCTCAAGGAAAGTATGCGCGCGAGCCAACAGCGGAGCACCCTCAATTCGAACTCAATCCACCAAAGACTTCTCGACAAGATATTGCGGCCATTGGAACGGGAGCCAATGCAAACTTGGCACTACAAATCGACTCTTTGTCAAACAAACAAAAATCGGGAGCAGCGAAAGACACCCCAGTCGGTTTCGGTTTGGTCCTCGATGTCAAAGGTGAAACCGTGGTGGTAGTTGACGTTGATCGAAAAGGAAATGCGCACGAAGCGGGAGTTCGCAAGGGCGATGTCGTCGAGTCGATTGGCGGGATGCCAATCCACACCATTGATGAATTTGACCAGATCGCAAATGTAATGAAGAATGGCGATCAAATCGAAATGGGAATAGGCCGCCGTGGTAAAACCGATACGGTAAACGTGATATTTGGAGAGGCGGTTCCTCTGTCAAATAGCTTCTTGGACGATGCGAATTCAGCCGTGTCAAATTCCTCCGCGCCCTCGATCGCTCCACGCCAAATGGTTGATAACGATGACGGATTCGCGCCGCCACCGATGTCCGTGACGGAATCACGACACGTAGACGGCCTGCAATCGGTTCTCAATTCGGACTTTGGATCAAGTTCCTCAGACGGACTTCCGATGACGGATAATGCGATCAATGATGTCAACGTTTTGAAAACGATTATCGAACAGCAACAACAACAAATCGATTCTTTGCGAAAAGAGCTAGACTCAATTCGACAACGCTCGTCGCAGAAGAAATCTTTTGATCCGCCCTTGGGAATTTAGTAGAGTTCCCGCTCTGTCATTGTGAATGCTTGCAAGGATTGGATGCGGTTAGAAATAGTTTCGTGTGATCCGGTCTCGGAGTCATACTTCAACACGGTTGATCTTCGGGTCAACCGTGTTTTTTTATGGGGCATCAAGAGATTACAATAGAAACGTGGTCGTAGGACTTCCAAATCTGTTCTCCTCGGTAAGAAGAAACTCGAAAGGTCTTGATGCCAAATCCTGCTGACATGAACACGGAGTCAATCATCGCTACCTTGCGGGAGGTATTGCGTTGGGAAAGCCAGACACTTTTGGCGATGGAATCGCGGATCGATGAACGCGCGGCTGCCGTCGTCAGCGATCTGGCAGAAACAAGTGGCCGCATCGTTGTCACTGGAATGGGGAAAATGGGTTTGATCGGCAGGAAGGCAGCGGCGACTTTCTCGAGTACAGGAAGTCCATCAATTTATTTGCATCCCTCCGATGCGTTGCACGGCGACCTGGGAATTGTCGGCCCAAGCGATATTATGCTCGCATTATCTAACAGCGGCGAGACAGAGGAAGTTCTTGCACTGTTGCCGTACATGCATCGGGTAGGCGTGAAAGTCATTGCGTTAACGGGGCGTAGCTTGAGTTCGCTGGCGCAACGCAGCCATCGGTTGATCGACATTTCGATTGAACGCGAGGCTGATGAAATTTCGTCTGCACCGACAGCCAGCACAACGGTGGCGCTGGCTGTATGCGATGCCCTGGCGGTGGCGTTGATGCGATTTCGCGGTTTTACACGTGAACAGTTCGCAATCTTTCATCCAGGCGGACACCTTGGAAGAAAAATGCTAACAACTGTCGCCGATGTAATGAAAACTAGGGAACGCATACCGAACGTACCCTCGGCGATCAATTTACGCGATGCAATTGTTGTAATGAGTCAAAAAGGCTTGGGCTGCGTCTTCGGTGTCGATTCTCAAGGGCGACTGGAAGGCGTGTTTACTGATGGAGACCTCCGGCGAACGCTAGAACGTTATGAAAATCCGTTGGCGCACAGCCTGACCGACTGCCTGGTTCGTGAGCCGAAGTCTGTTAAGGTGTCGATGCTGGCGGCAGAAGCCCTGCATTTGATGGAAAAGAACTCAATCACTGTGTTGCCAGTTCTCGATGACCAGGGTTGCCCAGTCGGCGCCTTGCACCTGCATGACTTGGTTCAATTGGGACTCGCTTAAACACATACTTAGAAACTAAAGTTGATTCCAGAATTTTTCGAATAGAGGAAACGGTTCTCAAGCCGCGAATGTTATGGAGCCATTGGCACCCGAGACCATTTACGACCCGACTCCTGACTTGCTTCGGCCGGGGAAATTGCTGCGCGATATTGCACATGATTTTGTTGCAGGGCGCGAGTTGGCGTGGCGTTTGTTTTTGCGGCAATTACGGGGCATGTATCGGCAGACGATATTGGGTATGTTCTGGGTCTTCTTGCCGCCCATTGCCAACACGGCGATTTGGGTTTTCTTGCGGAGCCGAAACGTATTTGACTTTGGCGACGCGGATGCTGTTGGCGTCGCCGCAGTACATACGACTGCCTACATTTTAACAGGAATGATTTTGTGGCAAAGCTTTGTTGACGCCTTGCAAATGCCATTGGACGCGGTGAACAGCAATCGCGGCATGGTGAGTCGCCTAAATTTTCCGCGTGAAGCACTTATTTTGCAAGGCATTGGGGATTTGTTCTTTAATCTCCTTATTCGTTTGCTGTTGTTGATTCCGACATGGTGGTTTTTCAAGGTTCCGCTGCACGGCTCGATGCTATTTGCGTTTCCATTGATTTTGTTGATGGTATTGTACGCGGTTGGGGTGGGATTGATCCTGGTCCCGATTGGTTCCTTATATCACGACGTTTCTCGGTTCTTGGCTATCGCCTTTCCTTTCTGGATGATCTTGACGCCCATCATTTATGTTCTGCCAAACACTTATCCGAGCAATTTATTGAACTGGTTGAATCCTGCGAGTCCATTATTAGTGGGCGCTCGCGATTTTCTGTTATTTGGAAACACAGAGCATGGTTGGGCACTGTTGTTTTTTGGTTTGGCCGCAATTCCAATTTTCCTAGTTGGTTTGATCGTCTTTCGTGTGTCCATTCCGGCCTTGATTGAACGGATGAACAATTGATGAGTTTCAAATCGCCGGACACCATTTTGGAAGTGGACCACGTATGGAAAAAGTATTGCCGCAACTTGCGCCGGGCAATGTGGTATGGCTTGCGCGACGTCGCAAAACAAGTATTTCCTCAACGTCCGGCAAATGCCCCACCACAGAGCCTTCTCCGACCGGGCGAATTTTTTGCAGTAAGAGATGCTTCGTTCTCGATGAAGGCCGGTGAGTGTGTAGGACTAGTCGGTGCCAACGGAGCTGGTAAAAGCACATTACTCAAGATGGTGAATGGATTGCTGCGACCAGACGCTGGGCAGATACGAATTCGAGGTCGCATTGGGGCCTTGATTGAATTAGGCACAGGCTTTAACCCACAACTTTCAGGTCGTGAAAATGTTTATATCAATGGTGCAGTCCTAGGATTGAAAAAGCATGAAATTGACGCTGCTTACGAGCGAATCGTGGACTTTTCGGAACTAAGCGAGGTCATGGAATCACCGCTCAAGACCTACAGTTCCGGAATGCGAATGCGATTGGGCTTTTCGGTCGCGGCACATTTACGCCCGCAATTGTTGATATTGGATGAAGTACTGGCTGTAGGTGACGTCGCTTTCCGAATGAAGTGCTTTCAACACTTCAATGACTTGACGGAGCAGGGCACCTCGATTGTTCTGGTAACCCACGCGGTGGGAATGCTGCCTCGGGTTGCGACACGAATTGTGGTTTGCACGAAAGGCCAAATCGAGTTTGACGGAGACGTCCAAGCAGGCCTGACGGTTTACGAGAAGGCTCTTGTGGAACAAGCCTCGAAACAGTCGTCACAGCACGGTGAGTCACCTTGGAAGAAAGCCTTTGTTGAAAACGCTGAAGTGCTCAATGCGTCTGGCAGCGCGGGTGAAGAATTCCAAACGGGAGATGAACTCCGTCTGCGTGTCAGCGTCAATTGCGAAACTGCCGTACCAGGGGCGCGGCTGATTGTTGCCTTGCGTTCGCCAGTGACCGAAACTATCGCTTCGATCAGCACGAGCTATCATTCCTTTCAATTCGATTTGCGGCCCGGTGAGTCACAGTTTGTTTTGGTACTGCGTGATTTGCCCCTATTGCTGGGGGCGTACTTTTTTGACGTCTCGCTTTATGGTCCGGAATTGATTGATTTTTGCCACAGAAGAACGGGGGTTGGCGGTTTTCGAATTGTTGGACCACCAATCGATGTCAACGGCAATGGAATTTGTGGGCTTTTACGGATCGAACATCGTTGGGAACAGGGTTCGTGAAATATAGGACGACTCGCCAACAATTCTGGCTCGCACGTCAGTCGTACGAATTCCACATAGGTCAGCGAAAGCTCACATTGATCGGCTACCCTGATCTGTTCAATCAACCGGGTTTGCG
>JAHEAM010000370.1 GCA_024642765.1 Planctomycetaceae bacterium | reverse complement strand
CACTTGTTCGAAAAACAATTGCATTGAATCGAAATCAGGACTAACCATGCCACTAGTATCGATCAATGATCTCACAGTTCGCTTTCGCGGACCGGCTTTATTTGAAAACATCTCCAACAATATCGAACATGGCGAACGTATTGGACTGCTCGGCAGAAACGGTACGGGCAAAACTACTTTGATGAAAGTTCTGGCCGGTGAAATGACACCCGATCACGGCACCGTCCTATTCAACACGGGAGCCAAAGTCGCGTTGTTGCCGCAAGGTGTACCTCAAGACATCGTTGGCAACGTTGAAGAAATCGTTCGCCAGGGTTTGACGAATCACGATTTCGAAAACTCTTGGCAAAACGACGTTCAAGTCAAACAAATTCTGTCACGTATGAACTTGCAGCCCGATACAATCGTTGCCAACATGTCGTCGGGAATGAAACGCCGCGTACTGTTGGCTCGCAGCTTGGTCAATCAGCCTGACTTGCTATTACTCGATGAGCCGACGAATCACTTGGACATCGACGCGATTGTTTGGCTCGAAGATTTTCTGCTGCGCTGGCCGACTACTTTGATGTTCGTTACGCACGACCGGCAGTTCTTGAAACGACTTGCCAATCGAATCTGGGAAATCGACGCGGGCCAACTCTTCGATTGGACCTGTGACTACACGACCTTCCTCGAACGAAAGCAAGCAGCACTTGAGGCCCAAGAAAAACAATTCGCGCTCTTCGAAAAGCGCCTGGCCGAAGAAGAGGTTTGGATTCGTCAGGGTATCAAGGCGCGCCGCACCCGCAACGAAGGCCGTGTCCGCCGACTAGAAGAAATGCGGCGAGTTCATCGTGACCGACGCTCGAAAGTTGGCGTCGCGAATCTAAAGATCCAAGAAGCAACTCGCAGCGGAGCATTGGTTTCGGAGGTCAAAAACGTCACCTTCGTACATAGCACTGAACTCAACGCCCCCAAAATCCTCGATAACTTTTCGACGACAATCATGCGCGGCGATACCGTAGGAATCATTGGCCAGAATGGTTCCGGGAAATCGACCTTACTCAAGGTGCTTTTGGGTGAGAAGAAACCGCAGTCAGGTACCGTGCGTTTGGGAACGAATCTCCAAATCGTCTACTTTGACCAACTCCGAGAGCAACTAGACGAAGATCAAACGATCGAAGAGTGCGTGTCCGACGGCTATCAAATGATACAAATCGAAGGCCGCTCGCGTCATGTACTTGGCTACCTCCAAGATTTTTTATTCACTGCCGAACGAGCGCGAACTCCAATCAAATTCCTGAGCGGTGGTGAACGCAGTCGCGTTTTGCTCGCGAAACTGTTTGCCAAACCCGCAAATGTGATCGTCTTGGACGAACCCACCAATGACTTGGACTCGGAGACTTTGGAGATGCTTGAAGAACGCTTGGTCGATTTCTCGGGCACGCTTCTGGTCGTGAGCCACGATCGTGAATTCCTCAACAACGTTGTCACAAGCACGGTTGTGATCGAAGTCGGCGAAAACGGAAAACGTACCACACAAGAGTACTTTGGCGGCTACGATGACTGGATCCGGCAACGCCAAAGTACTAGTGAAAACAAGATGCCTGCCAAGGCAAACGCACTATCGTTGCAGCCTGAATCGTCTTCTCCAAACAGTACTGCATCGAATGCGACATTGACCAAAAAGAAACTAACGTATAAAGAACAGCGTGAACTGGACGGGTTGCCTGCCGATATCGACCAACTGGAAGGTCAAATTGCTGAGTTGCACGTCGAACTAGCCGATCCAGCTTTTTACAAACAACCCGGCGACTTAATCGCAAGTAAACAGTCCACACTCCAAATCCTCGAGGCAAAACTCACCACGGCCTTCGCTCGTTGGGAGGAACTCGAAGCACGTTTGACTTGAGTTGCTCGTTCGGAGGCGAAAAGTTGGAAGCAGTTGGCTGAAGGTTTGAACCGCAAGGCATCGTCTTTTCCTAGGAACGATTGCCTGAGCTCCAGATCTTTTTATTTTTCTGGATAAAGGGACCTTCGCGCGGTGTGGAAACCGAAAGCGTTGCCAAGTCTTTGTTGTGAGTCGCCTCGACCCAGCCTTCCGATACCAATACTTCCAAAATCTGCATCGACTGTTTCATACCTGTTTCGAAGTAAGCAGGTGCAACCCCAACCTTGAGTTGCGCAGCAATGTCTTGCATGATTCCAGCGATATCAGCACGTTTCGACAACGCTCGGAGAAGCACCAACGTCAATCCAATAACTGGCAGACGTTTACCGGCTCGCTCAAAACACTCAACTGAAATTACTTTCCCGTCGTGATAACTTGGAAGAAAAGTTTTTTCGGCATCGTCCAGCTTCAGCCGGAAAACATTCTTGCCGCTGGATTGCCAAGGAATCTCGTGATCGACAAATCGCTGTGCAACTTGGTTGAGAGCCGTAAAATCGAGTCCACCAATTCCAACTTGGCCCAAAACATCATTCGTAAATCCACCTTGAGCCAGCCAAGCCCATGCTTTTTCTGGGCTAAGTGAAAGCCCGGCTTCTTTGGCAATTTCCGAACAATGGTCTTGTAGATCGGTGAATTGAGAATTTGCCGTGTACCAAAACTCAGCAAAACGCTGGTGGTGCCGAATGCGTTTAACTTGGTTTGATTCATATCCTTTTTTCAACCACTCGGAATCGTGTTCACCTTGATTCAATGCAAGAATCGTGTAGGCCAATTCTTTGGCGCCGACTTGGGTTAACGTCAAGCCGGCCGCGAGAATCGGATCTGCGAATCCGGCGGACTCACCGACCAAAAACCAATTTGGCCCAGAAAGTTTCTCAGCGACAAACGACCAATCGTTTGTAGTCGCCAAGGTATTTTCGCGATCGGCACCCTCCAAAAAGCCTGAAATCCGTTCCGATGCGGCGATCGCTTTTGTGTAAAGAGCTTCTGGGGTTTGGCCAGAATCCTTGTAGTATTTTGCAGGACAAATCAATCCCAAACTCGTTCGTGTAGGGGAAATCGGGATAAACCAAAGCCATCCGTAGCCGACACTCATTACTTGAACTCGAGTTCCGCCTTTGCCAATTGTGTCTGCCCAGGCTGTGTTGTTCCAATAATCCCAAATTGCGATATTTTTCAGGAGTGTAGGGCACTCAACTGCAACCCCCATTGCACGGCGAAGCAATCCAACATGCCCAGTGGCATCGACATAATATTTTGCTGTTACTCGACTACCGTCGCCCAATATCAATGCATCAATCGAATCTCCCGTTTTTTCGACTTCCCGAACGGCTATGCCCTCTTGGACCTCACATCCTAGGGTTTGAGCATGGCGCAAAAGTATTTCGTCATAGCGAGCGCGATCGACTTGAAAGGCCGTATTCTTTCGGACGCCTTCATACTTGCCTGGACGTTCCTGGCCATCGAAATTTTCGGGTGGCAACAAATTGAAGTCCCACAACTCACCCTCGCGACCCCATTTGTAGGTCACGCCAACCTTAACGGGAAAGTCCGCGCGCTCGATTTCATCCCAAACTCCGAGCTCATCAAGAACAGCACCCAATTGCGGTAATTGACTTTCGCCAACGTGATCGCGAGGGAATACTTCGCGTTCGACGATCAAGACGTTTAGCGACGGATCGTACTTTCGTAACAGGCCACCCAAGGTCGAGCCGCCTGGCCCACCACCTACGATGATAACGTCGAAATCTCTAGTGCTGCTTGGGTTTGATTCCATCGGAGTTGTCTCAATGTTTATTTATCGTTTGCCGAAGGCAATAATCATTCAATTCTAACGGGTCAATTTTCTCTCGTCGATTCGATAGCCGTACCAATTGCCTCTCCTTTTTGCGAAAATCCGTACTCTATTTACTTTTTGTGAATCGGTCATAACACAAACAGAGCAAACGGCACTATTGACATCGCATCCTTGAGCCACTCTGCCGACACAGGTACCCTATGTAATTTTCACGACACGTTGCCTCGAGAAAATCGATGTCCCATTTGAATGAAGACCACGTTATTTCTGCAATTATCTCACAAAACTACGGGTACGAGGTGACTGTCAAGCGATTGGATGGCGAGCGTGATTTAAACTTCTTGATTGAAACGAACGCTGTTGAAACCAAGAATAAAGCCGAACAATTTGTTTTGAAGATATTTCCGGCAAGTGAAGACCCAAGTTTTGTGGAAGCTGAGATTGCGGTCCAAATATTTTTGCATGACGTTGGGTTGCCTGTTCCATGCGTTGTGCCAACGAAGGATAACACATGTGGCTTTGCAATGGATTTCGACGGTCAGCTGCGACTGGGGCGATTGGTGACTTTCGTACCAGGTATCGTTCTTGCCAAATGCAAACATGTGGACACCGAATTTTGGAACTCATACGGACGCATCGTTGGACAAGTCTGCGCTGCTCTC
>JAHEAM010000369.1 GCA_024642765.1 Planctomycetaceae bacterium | reverse complement strand
TCAAAAAAAAAGCAGCCGCCAGCCCCGGCAACACGGCATGACTAATGGCATCGCCCAATAAACTCATCCGTCGCAGCACCAAGAAATTCCCTAGCAATGCGGCACTCACGGCGCACAGAATGCCAGCAACAACAATCCAGCCATCGAGCTCCCATAGCCAATCAGCAACCAAAAAACTCACGGGCTTACTCCTCCACCACCAGGAATCGACGGGCCACTTCGCAACGGGTGCGGACTACTGGGCGGCAAACCTTGGAGTGACTCGCCTTCGAGAATCCGTTCGAGCTCGGCGATCATCGAGGGTTGCAAGATATGCTCAATCCTATCAGCGTCGCGATCCACTTTACTGGTCGCAATTTCCGCGTACGTGATCAAATACAGTTCCCACAAACGATGCTCTCGCGCCAAACGACGCGCTGTCACCAAGCCACCGTTTGTAAATCGCAACGTCTTGTCCGGAAGTGACACAACGTCACCATCTGCAACCGCGCGACGGATTTCAATCTGCAATTGCCGAATCGACCAACTCCGCATCTCACGAATATCAAGAACAGGAATTCCAGCAGTGTTTGGAATCAAATCTCCATCGGCTTCGATATGCAACTCGAGATATTCATACATGGCACGCAACAAATGCTGCCGCCCCACTCGCCTGCGCAACTGCCGACGATGCCAATATCGCAACAGCGTCCCCCGAGAAGTCCCGAAAAACATACTGAACAAAAAAAAGGCACTGCAAACCAGGACGATCGTCGCCCCCGATGGCAGCCGTGGAAACAGTGCACTCGCCGCGGAACCAATCATCGCTGACACAGCACCCAACAGCGCCGCGATCCAAGTCATGCGCACCATCTGCTCTGTCCAGAAGCGAGCTGCCGCGGGAGGAATCACCATCAGCGCAATCACCAGAATCAACCCAACAGCTTGCAGACCAATGATCGTTACAACAACAATCATTGCCATTAGAATCAGATCCAACGCGAACTTGTTGTAGCCCTGGGCACTCGCGAAATTCTCGTCGAAACAAAGCAGTTTCAATTCTTTGAAAACAACGACAGCGACCAGCGAAACAAAAACGCCCGCCCCACCAATCAACCAAGAATCACGCTGCAACATCGAGGCCGTTTTGCCGTAAATGAATGCCTCTAGCCCTGCGGCATGTCCCGTTGCCATTTGCTGAATCATGACCAGCATTGAGATCCCAGCGCCAAAAAAAACGCTGAGCACGATCCCCAGCGCAACATCTTCCTTGAGTCGCGGTAATCGATTAATACCCAAAATTGCAAACGTTCCAACGATGCCGCTTGCCGCCGCTCCTAACAACAACACGGGCATCGACTTTCCATCTCCGCCCCACAGCGTTTGAATCAAAAACGCGATGCCAATACCCGGCAATGTCGCGTGGCTCAAGGCATCTCCCAACAAGGCTCTTCGCCGCAACAATGCAAAACTGCCGACCACTCCCGCCGCAAATCCCAACAGCGCCGTTCCCAAGACCACAACGCGCGTATTGTAGTCTGCCAAACTGATCACACGCCACCAATCGCCAACACTCAGAGCCGCTTCAGGCTCGTTCTTGGCAAACGCAACAAATGGGAAACTCGAAACCAGAACCCCACAAAAAATTCCAATAATACTGCAACGAACTTTTGTAAAACAGCACTTCGGAACTACCACGCGTTTTGTAGTATTCACTCTTGCCGTTTTCACTAAGGTCGATCGCACAGGCCGCAATGACGCTGACCGCAAAATTTCTTCCTGCAATATCCCATTCTGCAATCTCATAGTGTGTTGCCTCGTTGCCGCATGGCCTCCGTCGCTTCCTCCAACAGCGTCAAGCGACCACCGTAAGTCTTTTGCAGATTCTCGGGAATAAAGACTTCTGCGGTGGGCCCAAACGCCACCACTCGCATATTGAGCAGCATCACATAATCAAAATACTGAGATACCGACTGCAAGTCATGGTGAATGACCAACACCGTCTTTCCGCGTGATTGGAGCTCTCGCAGTACATCAACAATCGCCAACTCTGTCGCAGCATCCACCGCCGCAAACGGCTCATCCATCAAATACAAATCCGCGTCTTGAACTAAGGCTCTTGCCAAAAACGTTCGTTGTTGCTGTCCGCCCGACAGTTGACTGATTTGCCGGTGTGCCAAATCCGCAATCCCGACGCGTTCCAGCGCCCACAAGGCGCGCTCCAAATGAACCTTGCGCACGGGTCGCAACCAGCCAATTTGCCGATAGAGCCCCATCGCAACAACATCCAATGCGCTGACTGGAAAATCCCAATCCACACTTTCGCGCTGGGGCACATAGCCCACGCGATGCCGCGAGTCCGCGTAACTTTGACCAAACACTCGGATGCGACCCGAGGTGCGAGGTATCAAATCCATCACGGCCTTGAGTAATGTGCTTTTGCCCGCACCATTGGGGCCAACGATCCCGACCAAACTCCCACGTGGAACATCGAAACTGACATCCCAAACCACAGGCTTGCGGTAATAGGCGACGGTCAAGTCGTAGACCGAAAGTGGCAGGTTGCTATCGACTTCACCATTGGCAACTTGCAGTTGTTCCTGCGCGCGACTTTGATTCATAGGATTTCTTTGATGGAAACGGTTTTCGTCTAAGTGGGTCACTCTTGCGGGATCGTCGGTTAATTGACGTCCGTTACATTTGCGGCATTATTCAAGAGGCCCTGCCATCCCAACAAGGGTGCCGTGCCGCCCAAACTCCGAGTAACAAGTGTCACGTTGTGATCAATCATGCCGATGTAGGTGCCTTCGTAGGTCCCTGCTGCTCCCATGGCATCAGAAAACATTGGCCCCTTCAACTCAAGCTGGTGACCACGGGATGCAACTCCCGCAACAAGCGCCTCGATACTGCGTTGCGGAACACTACTCTCAAAAAAAACTGCTTGAACTTTGCGGGCTACCAACAGATCAACGAGTTCATTCACACGGCGCAATCCGGCCTCTGACTCGGTCGACAGGCCCTGAATGCCCATCACATCAATTTGAAACGCCCGACCAAAGTACTGAAACGCATCATGTGACGTCACAAAAACGCGGCGTGATTCGGGAATCGAAGCAATCGACTCGCGGGCATAGTCAAATAATCCCGTCAGCTGTTTTTGATAGGCCTGTGAATTCTCGCGATAGGTCTTTTCGTTTTTGGGGTCGTACTGACACAACTGACGCTCGACGTGTTGAACACATTTCTGCCATAGGCTTGGATCCATCCAGACGTGCGGGTCAGGGTGGCCCGACACATCGTCATGCCCCAGCAACAGCTCGCGCGGGATCGCATCTGTAACGGCAAAGATCGGACGCGTGAGAGAAACCTTCTCCAAGGTTCCGATCATTTTGCCTTCGAGCATGAGGCCACTGTAGAAAACAATATCGGCCTTGAGAATCGATCGCACATCGTCGCGGTTCGCGCGGTACAAATGTGGATCGACGCCCGCCCCTAACATTTGCTCGACTGCGATATGTTCACCACCGACCGCCCGAACGATATCACCCACCATCCCGACGGTCGCAACAGCCTTGATCGGATAGGCTCCCGAAAATCCAAACGCCGGCGACGATTCAAACTGTTGAACGTTGTCTCGACAACCGGTTGTCAGGAACACTCCCACGGCCAGCAGCCATAACCACAGGCCAACCATTCGCCACCGCCCAAGCCCGAATTCATTAAGTGCATTGATTTGTAAAAAATGTAGCATAGGCTACAATCCTATCGGAAATTGCGATTGCATGTCAAGGCAACTGAGAAAGGGCTCGCTCCGCCAAAAACAAACGCGATTGTGGTTTCGGCCAAACGTATCTTTTCGAGCAGAGCAGGGGACTGCAACAATGCCTTTTGGCAATCGAATTTCGGGGGTCGAAAACCGCGTCCGGCCTCACGATTCCTCCACGTTACTTTTAAGCCAAAAAGCTTCTCGCGACACGCCGGCAAAACAGCCCGAAAAACTTTGCCATAAGTACTAGGGAAACAACGACTTATGACAACACAATTCACGGCTTCGGCGGTTGTGAAGAAACAGTAAATCTGGTACTCTAACAAGATCAAAAAAACTCTTGAAAAAGGGCCGGAAAACGTCTCCGCATTATCGGTGGCGCAGTCTCCCGAAATCACAAATTTCGGCCGCTTTTGGATGCTCAAAAAAGGAAAATTGCATTGTCACCTGACTCCGATTCCAACGAGAACGAAGACGACATCAATGACGAAACAAACGACGGCGCTGATGGTGCCGAAGGCCTCGAAAACGAAAGCGTTGATGCTGGCGACGCACCTAAAGAAGGCGAACAAGCAGAAGGCAAAAAAGCCAAAGCCAAAAGAGGGAGCGGGCGTGGTGGACGCAAGGGTGGTGGTGGCGACGACGATGAAGATG
>JAHEAM010000017.1:8099-16741 GCA_024642765.1 Planctomycetaceae bacterium | reverse complement strand
ACAGAAGATTGATCGAGTGACGCCGAGTCATAATGGGCCGTGATTTGCATTTGGCGCCGGTATTGATGGACAGCAAAAGCCACGGGCATACCATATCGAATTGGCGGGATTAAATCCATTCCAGTCAAACTTAGATTTCCGAGCCGCACCCGTTTCTCGTCGTCTTGATTGAGCTCACGCAATAACAGAGGTTTGCCAAGGTTTGTTAATAGCGTTGTCGCGCGCGGCTTGTTCCATTTGGCCAGCCATACAAGGAGCGTTTGTGAAAACCCAACGACTCGCAGTACGATCAAGAACATCCTATCCAGTTGCCAACGTCGAATCACTCCCAATTCATAAGCGATGCCTTGCAACAATCGCACTCGCGGATTCAGGTCTTGTACGCGGCGATCGAGTTGAACAAGTGTTGTGCGATTCGCCGCCGGCATCGTCCATTCTGTTGTCTTCCGCAAATTTATCGGAATGATCATTCGCATCCACGGCGAACGTTTCGTTTCATGCCGTTCCGCTCGCCATAGTTGGATCGCTTCAAACAATGCTGCAGTCAGCCAATCGTTCAAAGACACGTTGATTGACAACGCCTTTTTTCGCACAGCTCCCAACGTCTTGTGATCAATCGAAGCTGATAGAAGTTGAGGCCAATTGCTGGGCGAGTGGTTCTCAGTGCCCGCTGGTGGTAACGCCAGACAATAGAATGAGCGAAACATAAATTTCCATGCACCGATCAGCGCGATGGGCTGTTTCCAAATCTGCCGCAACCAAGTTTTTGTCCATAATCCAAGTCGATTTCGTTGCCTGAGTAATTCGGGCTTCAGTGCTTCGAGACCCGCAGTAGCCTCACGGCCATGAAACAAATTGTCATAAATTCGCATCCAGTCGTGGGTCAAGAACAACCCACCCAATCCATCAGCTACGGCGTGATGCGACAGAAACGAAACGCGACTGATTTTGCCGTTCGTCCAGCCGACGAATTGAACTCCCTCCGTCTCGGCAATGTTTGGCCGCATTGGCAATGGTGGTGGCTCTTCGCCCGTAAAAAAGTGCGCGCCGTGCTGTTGAGATCGTTCACTAAAATGCCAGCAACTGGGGCGGCGTGGACCGCCCGGCGCGTAGGCTGTGATCATTGGATGACGTTCGAGCAACACCTCGACGGCTGCTGCCGCAATGTCAGGTTCAAGGCCGCCCTCGAAATACATATGCGAACCAATCCAGTTGGGCCACGCCCGTTGGTCATCCAGCAGGTGTAGGCGTTCGATACTGGTGATCCGCATTGGCGGACGCGCCTTTGTCATTCTGCTTCCTGATCCTGTTTTCGATAGGCCGCGATGAATTTTTGCTCTGCGAAAGTGGCCGAGGGCGGGTTCTGCCGCATGAATTCATCTTGCTACTCCAGATGTACATCGCAGTCTAACGATTCAAACATTCGGATGCCAGTCGGATCTCAACTCTTGAGATACAAATCAGTTTTTCGGCCGCACCTCCAACTCCACCGCGTCAATTTTTTGATAAATGTTCGGCACGATGATCTCCATCATCGACTCTGGTTTGGCAAGGGCTTGAAAACCGAATTGAGCATACAGCGTGTGTGCATCGCGAGTTGCAAGGCAAAATCTCCGCAAGCCTTGCAGATCTCGGTGAGCCATGATCTGTTGCATTAGCCATTTGCCGACTCCTTGAAACTGGAAATCTTCGACAACGAAAACATCGCAAAGATAAGCGAATGTTGCCCGGTCGGTTACGACCCGCGCAAAGGCAACTTGCCGTTCATCGCAAAAAACGCCAAAGCAGAGAGAATTTTCCATCGACCTGCGGATTGTTTCGAGAGGAATTCCTGGTGCCCAGTAGGAATTCGACAAGAATGTGTGAATCGTTTTCAGATTCATCTCACCAACGTCTGTCGCCAGGCGAAAATTTGGGCTTTCCATGATCTCGCTACCCATTCCTCAACTAAGGAGTCGACCAAGTGCTGGCTGGCACAGCACCTTCTGGACCGTATCTTATCCCTGATTGCGGCCTGACCAAACGAATTTTGACTACATAATAGAGAATTAGTTTATTCATTAGCATATTAATCGACAATTAAGGGAAAACGAAAAATGAATGAATGGTAGTTGTAAGACTTTATTTTCTGCCAAATACGATTAAAGATCGTTTCAGGTTTTGCAGTCGATGAACTACAATGGTGTTTCGACGACGGATCAAACGGAACAGATGACAGCACAGAGTTCGAGTTCAGAATCAATGAAACAAAATGAGGTGAGAGCAACTAAACCCACTCGGCGTGGAAGTCGAATTTGGATTGTGCTGGGTTCGATGTTAGTTGTCGCCGCCACGCTAGGTATTTTGGCGGGCTTGGCTTGGTGGAAGTACAAAGAAATCGAGGCCGGCATGAATACGCCGCCGCCGCCCGAGCATCCTACAACCGTCGGCATGGAAGTCTCGCAAACCATTACTTGGCGTAATTCGACAACCAGCATCGGCACGATTCTTGCACCTCGCTCGATTACCGTCAACAACGAATTGCCGGGAACGGTCCTGGAAGTTCGCCTCGAACCTGGCAGTGTCGTCGATGTCGGAAACGTTTTATTGCGCCAAGATATCAGTGTTGAAGATGCACAACTGAAGTCGGCAGTTGCGCGAGAGGCTTTTACCCATTCCACTTTAACACGTAACGAACAATTGGCTGAGACCAATGCGGTTACGAAACTGGAACTCGAAGACTTTCGTTCGCAGTGGATTCAATCGCAAGCCCAAGTCGAGGAACTCAAGGCGGTGATCGCTCGCAAAACTATCAAGGCTCCGTTTCGCGGTCGCGTCGGTTTGTCCGATATCCACGAGGGGCAATACCTGGGTGCTGGCAGCATGATTACCACATTACAAAGTATCGAAGATCATCTACTAGTCGATTTCATGTTGCCACAAGGTGTCGACAATCAAATTCAGCCCGGCGACATGGTCACCGTGGTCTCCAGTGGCAATCAACTGAAGGCCAAAGTCGTGGCACTCGATGCCCAAGCAGATCGCAGTACCCGCAATGTTCGAATTCGCGCCACGTTGTACAACCCTCCCGAGCGTTTGTCGCCAGGAGATTCGGTGCAAGTCCATATTGAGTATGGCGATCCGCTCACGCTGCCAAGTGTGCCTGCCGAGTCCGTGCGGCGTTCCCCCCAAGGCGCGTTCGTGTTTGTTGCAGAGATGGACAAAGAAGGCAACTTGCGGGCTGCGATGCGACCGATCATGCCAGGTACTTCTGTGGGAAGAAGCATTGGAATTGCTGCCGGATTGAAACAGGGTGAATTGGTGGTCGTTGACGGGTCGTTCAAATTGAAAGATGGCGACTGGATTGTCCCGCTCGAATCTTCAAACGCTGGAGCCACAAGTGAGCCGACGGAAGTAAAACTTGAGATTTCGCCGCTGTCCGGGCAAGAAGAATCCGATGTCAAAAATTGAACTTGGCAAAAATCAGCAAGGCAATCCCGTGGCAAACGAAGAACCTGAAAAGCAATCGCCGACGATCATGCGTGCCTTTACGGATCGTTTTATCCGCCAACCCGTGCTCGCCATTGTCGTCAATTTAGCAATTGTCTTGGTCGGCCTGAGTTGCATTCGTTCGCTACCCATTCAGCAATATCCCTCGCTGGAAAGTACGTCAATCATCATCACGACGTATTACATTGGCGCCAGTGCTGAAACGGTGCGCGGATTTTTGACGACTCCGATTGAACAAGCCGTCTCGAGCATCGCTGGCGTTGATTACATTGAGTCGAGTTCAACGGCGGGAGCCAGCTTGATCACCATTCGTTTGAAGCTGAATCACGACAGCACCAAGGCTCAAACCGAGGTCACCTCGCGGCTGCAACAGGTTCGTCGTTTGTTGCCTGCCGAAGCCGAACCACCCGTAGTTGAAACGGTACGAGCGGATTCGCCTCATGCGACATTTTACATTAGCTTCACGTCCGAGCAATTCGAATTGCCGGCCTTGACCGACTGGCTAACTCGCAACATTCAACCGCAGTTATCGACTCTCAAAGACGTTCAGCGAATTGGCATCGAGGCCGGGCAGTCACCAGCAATGCGGATTTGGATTTCACCACAACGCTTGGGCGAATTGAATTTGACACCAGGTGACGTTTTTAACGCGCTCCAACGCAACAACTACGTTGCGGCGATTGGACGACTAAAAAACGGCAACGTCCAAGTCGATTTGCTGACGAACACGGATTTGCGAACAGTTGACGAATTTCAAGATTTAATCGTCTCACAACGCAATGGCGCAACGATTCGTCTGCGCGATGTGGCGAAGGTCGAGATTGGTTCGGAAGAACCGATCATGACGGCCATGTTCCGTGGTAAGAAAGCAATTTATGTATCTGTATGGCCCAAGGCGGGGAGCAACGAAATTGAAGTTGCACATGGTCTGCGGGCCGAATTGGAACGCCTGCGCCCCACGTTGCCCGCGCATATCGACATGAATTTGGCATATGACGGAACGACGTTTATGGAAGACGCAATTCGCGAAATCGGCAAGACGCTGACCGAAACGGTCATGATCGTCGGTTTCGTTGTCTTTTTGTTTCTCGGTTCCATTCGAACGGCAATTGTGCCGCTAATTGCAATGCCCGTTTCGTTGATCGGTGCGACGATTGTCATGTTGTTATTGGGGTTTTCACTCAACCTATTGACCATTCTGGCGATCGTTTTGGCTGTGGGACTGGTCGTTGATGATGCGATCGTCGTTGTGGAAAATGTTCAACGGCACGTGCAGTTGGGAAAAACGAAAGTGCAGGCGGCTTTGGTTGCCGCGCGAGAATTGCTGGGGCCCATTATCGCCATGACCATCACGTTAGCCGTGGTCTACGCACCCATCGGATTCCAAGGCGGCATGACCGGGATGATGTTTCGCGAATTTGCCTTTACGCTCGCTGCTGCCGTTTTGGTTTCTGGTGTTGTTGCCGTTACTCTGTCGCCTGTAATGAGTGCTGCCATGTTGCATTCTACGGGTCACGAGGGATGGTTGACTCGGAAGATCAATTGGTTATTCGATTGGGTTCGTTGTGGCTACGTTATGTTTTTGGAAGCCGCATTGAGTTTGCGTTGGTCGATCGCATTTTCAACGATTCTAATTGCGATGGCAGCTGTGCCGTTGTACATGTTTAGTGGGAAGGAGCTTGCGCCTGTCGAAGATCAAAGTATGATTGCCATGATTCTTCAAGCAGCTCCCGATTCGACTCTCGAATCGACGACGCGTTGGGCGCAAGAACTCGCCAGCAAGCTGCAAGAATTGCCCGAGTCGAAGTACATGTGGGCGCTTGCTACGAGCAGCGGTGGGTTCGGGGGTATCGTGACTAAACCGTTTAAGGATCGCGACAAGACGACTTCGGAATTGCAAGGCGACGTGTTTAGGGCGGTAGCTCCAGTCGCGGGACTGCAGCCGGTACCCCTATTGTTGCCGCCGTTGCCAGGAGCTGGAAACTTTGATGTCGAGATGATCGTCAAGAGCGATCAGCCTGTCGAACAGTTACTCGACTCTATTGAGGAAGTGATACAAAAGGCCAAGAAAGCGGGCGTGTTTGTCTACATCGATTCCGATTTGAAACTCGATTTGCCGCAGGCCCGAGTTGATGTTAATCGCGACAAGGTGGCCGATTTAGGAATGGACCTAGCGATGATCGCACGTGAATTGGGTGTGCTCTTGGGAGGCGGTTACGTCAATCGTTTTAACTATTACAACCGCAGCTACCAAGTCATTCCGCAATTGGCAGAAACCGATCGATCGTCTGTGGGTTCGTTATTGGATCTGAAAATTCGTGGACCCGGCGGCGATTTGATTCCCGTTTCGAGTTTTGCAAGTGTCAAAGCTAGTGCGGCTCCCCGGATCTTGACGCGTTTCCAACAACAAAGTTCACTACGGATTTCCGGAGTTCTGGTGCCGGGAATAACGAAAGAAGTCGGCTTGAACAAGCTTGAAGAACTCGCGCGCGAAACACTTGGCACCAGCGCCGCAATCGACTACGCCGGAGAATCTCGCCAATTGAAACAGGAAGGCTCGGCCTTGGCGGTTAGTCTTGGATTCGCATTGATCATGATCTATCTCGTCCTCTCAGCCCAGTTTCATTCCTTTCGTGATCCTTTGATTGTATTGCTGGGGTCGGTGCCGTTGGCTATTTCCGGTGCGCTGGCGTTGACGTTCATCGGTCAGACCACGATTAATATTTATTCCCAAGTCGGCTTGATCACACTCGTTGGTTTGGTTGCCAAAAACGGAATCTTGATCGTCGAATTTGCAAATGCATTGCAGGCCGAAGGAAGAACAAAATGGGAAGCCATTCGGGAATCGGCGCAGACGCGATTGCGACCGGTACTCATGACATCGGCGGCGACAGTTTTTGGGCATATGCCTTTGGTATTTGTATCGGGTCCCGGAGCCGAGGCTCGCAATAGCATCGGGATTATCCTAGTGGCCGGAATGGCGATCGGCACATTCTTCACGCTATTCGTCGTCCCAGCCCTTTACATTATCATCGCAGCCGAACACAAGGCCGAAGTCGAACCGTCACATTTTTAGTCTTAGGCCCAAGCCTATTCTTGATCGCAATACCAAGTGCCTATCCAAACAGGGTTCAGGCTCTGGGCAAGAACTTTAAATAGTCCGAGATTGTCAGTTCGCTTTTGGGTCAGGTTTTTCAGTCTTCGGGACCAACCACAGTAGGTGCACGGGATCGCCTTGTACCTCGGGCAATTGAATGTCAATCGCTGCATCTCGCCGCAATTCGGCGATAGGTGTTTCACTACCTGCCAACCAATCGCAGGTGTGTCGTTCGCCAAACCAAATCCAACGCCGCCAGGGCATCGAAGCAATTCCTGACATGCGTTTTGCGACTTGTTCAAGGAGTTCTTCATTGGCGGTTCTCTCGAGCGCGACAGCCAATTCGATACGTCGATGCATGCGAGGGAATTCATGGTGGAGTTCGACATTCGGCATCGGACACAACGACATGCCGACGGTCGCCAATACCAAACGGTCATCGCGTTCGAACAAGCCCAATCCGCGTGTTGGAAAGTGACCGCCGTCGATAGAGAAGTACTTTTGATTGACGCCAAAGTGCTTTTCATACAAGTTCAAAAGCGCAGGCTGAATTTGTTGGAACAACGCTCCGTTCTCCCAGTCTTGCCAAAATGTTTGGCTGGCAGAAATGCGTTCCGTCAGGGCCTCGGTATTGGGCATGGGCCAGCAGATCTCGTTTTCGGCAGCGCAGTTTTTTGCATAGCCATGGAAACCGTCCAATCCACTCCAAGGTGGTATGACTGCGACAGCTTCCCCTTTTTCCATTAACGCCGCGCCATTGCCTTCTGCAAACCAAACCACCTGCAGATCTTCGGCAATCGGTTTTTCGTGTTTCAGGGCATCGACCGTATGTAGTCGCGAAAGCATCGGCGGCCGCCCAGCCTGCAATTCTTGGTGATTGAGAACCAGTGGTCCGGCTTCAAGATTTTGTACCCAGCAAGCTCTTGTTCCAAATGCTTCATCGCCATTCAAATAGAAATAGACCGTTCGTCCGTCCGAATCAACAATCGCATCAATATTGCCATAGGGCGACCTCTCAAACACAATTGTGCCATCGACTTCAGTTAGTTCGCTCACAGAAAATCACTCGCAGAAATTAATGAAACAAGTTGCTCAATTGACCGGTACTACACGCGTGATTCCACCAATCGGGCACAAGACGATCAGCCCATTCACTCAATCGCCAACAGGGACGCTACAATTGGGGTTCCCGATGTGGCGTACACCTCAAAATCGAGAAATTTGAACCAACGAGCTCGAAGTTACCAAATGTCTGAAAATTTTACAGTAGAAGTCGACAATCTCTATAAGACTTACCGCGAGGGATTTTTCGGTAGGAAACGATTCGAGGCGTTGAAAGGCATATCGTTCAAAGTCAGGCAAGGCGAGGTTTTTGGATTGCTCGGCCCCAACGGTGCCGGGAAAACGACGTTCCTGAAAATACTGCTAGGCATTATTGCGAAAACCAGCGGCCAAGCGACGATGCTTGGGGAACCAGCGGGTAGCCTTTCTGCGAGAAAACAAGTTGGTTATTTACCAGAGCATTTGCGAATACCCCGTCATCTGACGGCTCTGTCGGCGCTGGAGCTCTATGGAAATTTGTGCGAGATACCTTCGTCGGTCGTGCGGAGTCGACGGGACGAACTTTTGAGCATGGTGGGACTGTTGGGTCGCGAAAAAGAACGCGTCAAGAATTTCTCTAAAGGCATGTTGCAGCGACTGGGAATCGCACAGGCCTTGTTGAATAAGCCTCAGCTCTTGATCATGGATGAACCAACGGATGGCCTTGACCCTCGCGCTCGAGCCGAAGTGCGTTCGCTGATCATGCGGCTAAAGGGCGAGGGTGTTACGGTTTTCGTGAATAGCCACATCCTGCAAGAAATCGAATTGATCTGCGATCGCGTTTGTATTTTGGACAAGGGAAACTTGCGCTATTTCGGCGCCGTGGATGAGGCGGGCGAAAAAGTTCGCGGAGCGAGCGAACAGTTTTCAGTCGAATTGTCCATCGATGTGGCCGCTGAAAAGGCGTCATCTGTCATGTTTCCTGAAGGAGTCGCCCTCGTTCGCAGTAACCCCT
>JAHEAM010000017.1:0-8089 GCA_024642765.1 Planctomycetaceae bacterium | reverse complement strand
ACGGCGGAACGGAATTCGAAGTAATCGTTGCCAATCAACGCGTTGTCGATGAAAGCGTTGATGCTGTGCGGCGACAGGGCTTGAGCCTCATCGGTTTACGCCGCAAGCGGGCTTCTCTCGAAGAGGCGTTTTTGGCGATTCTCGACGAGACTCCCGCCAACCCAAACGAAGAAGCCCTTCATCAATAAACCCAGTTTTCATTTTTCGAATCAAAATTATCTTATGAATCCATTACCCTATTGGGCGATTGTCAAAGACGAGTTTCGCGCGGTGACCGCATCGCGAGTGTTGTACGTCCTTTTGGCCCTGATCACGGTTTTGCTTTTGCTCGTAGCTCCGCTGCATATTCGCGAATCAGCAGATTGGGAGGTTAGTGAGCTATCAGTCGGCCCGGTTGCGACCGAAATGGCAAAAGAGTTGTACGAAAAGAACGCACAAAATGATCCTGTCGTGACAAGGATTTGGGACCGCCTCACGCCACAGACTCGAGAAGAAATTTCAAAACGAGTTCAATCCGTCGAGCCGACCCCAGGCGACGTTTCGCAAGATGACGAAGAAGACGATCGACCCGGGCGACGCCGAGGGCGTGGTCAACTTGGATCAAGTCTGATTGCTGATTTGAACACGATCATGCAGCAAGATGATTTTTACGACCCTGCAATCTGGAAGTCTCGAGTGCTCGATTCAGAGACTCAAGGCCTCATTGACGAAGGCCCAACGAAACTCTCGAAACCGTTGCAAAACAGGCTCAACCGAATTCTTATCAAGGCTTCCTTGCAGACCATGCCCGCGCCGCAAAAGGCCTCGGCGAAAATTTACTATGGGCCGTTTCATGCATCGATCGTTCCTCCTGATTTAGGACGGGCGACGATACTGCTTGCGCTCAAATCCACGCTCAGTCTCATTCTCGACAAGTTTGTGATGTCGCTTGGACTCTTGATTGCCATCATTGTGACAGCCGGAATGATTCCCGAAATGTTTGACCCTGGGTCACTCAATCTCCTTCTGAGCAAACCGATTTCGCGTTTTGGGTTGCTGATCAGCAAATTCGTCGGGGGGACTGCGTTTGTTGCATTGTGCTCGATTTATTTGTTCGTCGGTCTTTGGTTGTGGATGGGATTGGCGCTCGGTTCTTGGAACGCGTCTGTGTTGTGGAGTATCCCACTTTATTTGCTTTCATTTGCGATTTATTTTTCCGTTTCGGTGTTCGCCGGTTTGGTTTACCGCAGCGCGATCGTCGCCGTTGTGGTGACTGGTGTCTTTTGGGCGTTTTGCTACGCCGTCGGTTCGGTCTACGGATTCATTAATGCTCGCGTGCAAAACGATGATTTGGCTGGTGCAATTAAGATCTCGAATGGTGTGGTCGCCGTCAATAAGTTTCATCAGTTGGTTGCGATCAATCCAGTAACCAATGCTTGGGAGCCACAATCGAAATCACCTGGTCTTGAGCAAGGACAAGAGATTGGTCTCGGTGTGATGATGTATACGGCGGAAATCCCCGTTTTCCCAGTCGTCCATCCTGTCGTCGACAACAACGACCATTCCGTCTTGTTTTTGACGTTTCATCCGATGGCGATTGGACAATATCGATCGCCAGAATTAGTGGTTTACGATCCGGAAAAAAGGACCACATCGCAATGGAAGTCAACTAATGCGATCAGTCTTTTAAATAGCAAGCATGGTCCCATTTTGGTTTCCAATAGTGGCAAATTGCAACGAATCGATGTTGGCCAATTGGTTTCTATCGAAAACGCCAATTCTCTACAATCGTCCCCCATTCCCGACGCAGCACTTAAAAGTATTGGTCCCAGCCTTCCGCAATTTTTGTCCGAGCCAAGTCAGATTGCAATCGACCCCAAGAGTGAACAAATCGTTTCCTTTTCTGACCGAAGACTTTCCGTACATCGGTTGGAAGGCGAGCAATATGTTACAAAACAACGCGTCGAAATTGATAACGCGTCCGAAACGAGTCGCATGAGCTCGATTGTGGGAACCACGAAAAATTTTGCAGTTGTTGCGTTTGGAAATGCGCGTGTGGTCTTGGTCGATACGACTACGATGAACGTGGTCAACGCGTATCAACCCGAATCGAAAGACCCACCGCTGGCGGTGGCTGCCAATCCGGAACAAGACCTATTTTATGTCTTATTTCGTAACGGTCGTGTGTGGATGTTGGATTCCAAGACTCCCTCCGAAATGACCCTCGCGAGTCTTCCGCACCAAGGTGATATTTCAGGGATTTCCTTTGATGATCAAAACCGGTTGACGCTGAATCACACAGTGGACCAAGTGACAACGATCGAACCACAGGCCGGAAATGAAACGACTCGTATCAGCAGTCCAATTCTGACGACGCTTTATCGTTACATTATAAAACCGATCTATCTAATCTGTCCGAAGCCAAGTGAGTTTTACAAGCTGGTCAATTTTCTATCGCAGGACAGTAATGACGATCCTGCGCGCAGTGGCGTCGATCTGCGGGAGTCCGACCCCACCCCAAATCCCTGGTCGCCTCTGTGGAGCGGAATCGTATTCATGGTCGCAATGTTGGCAACGTCGGGCATTCACTTCGTCCGCAGCGATTGTTAAAACCAAAATTGTATTTCGCTTAGGCGAAATATCGGTTTCCCCAATAAAACAGAAGCGCTTGCTCAACCGTGCCTTGCTATTCTCGGCTTTTCACCAAGTGGAACCACATGCCTCACTGGGTTTTCGGTAAACAAAAAATCGCAAGAAGTAGGATAGGCGATCATGCCACCATTAGATATCAACCGATCGAAAAGAAGCTCAATGTCCTGCGCCTAGCATTGCAATTTTGAAACTAGTGCATAATAAAAAAAACGGCCATCATCAGGGGGATGGCCGTTTTAACAAAATTTCTTTTGCTTTTCACGAAAGATCAGAACCTATTTTCCGACTTCTTACTTTTCATCTTTTGGTAAAATGACAGAGTCGATCACATGGATCACGCCGTTTTTGCAGGCCACATCAGCTTTGACCACGGTTGCACCGTCAATCATGACTTTGCCGTCTACAACTTTTACACTTACTTCTTGACCTTGAACGGTCTTTGCTTTTTCAACTTTAACTACGTCAGCTGCCATTACCTTGCCGGACACAACGTGATATTTCAGGATAGCGACAAGTTTGTCTTTATTTTCTGGTTTGAGGAGTGACGCGACAGTACCCTCAGGTAGTTTCGCAAACGCTTCGTTCGTAGGGGCGAATACAGTGAAGGGCCCTTTGCCTTGAAGAACTTCAACAAGATCCGCAGCTTTAACGGCGGCAACTAAAGTCGAAAAGTCTTCAATGCTTGCGGCCGTCGCAACAATGTCTTTTGACTCAGACTTTTGAGGTTCTTGCATCGGCTGGGAAGCTACCGAGACGGCGACTGGCTGCGTTGCGTTTGGACAAGTTTTCGCACCCTCTTGTGCTTGACCAACTGATGCGAAAAGGGCAACACACGAGATGCTTAAAGTAACAATCTTCATTCTGATTTCTCTCAATTTTTGGGTTTTAAACGCTTGTTCGGGCAGGGATTTGCCCAATTCGTATTGCGGAAGGAACGATTCGAATCCGCATTGTTCACCAACCATGCATGGGGTTACCAACTAAACCGTGCGGTTTTTGCAAACACAACAAGTAATATAAATTTTTTTTAGTCGATATTGCCAGCGGTTTCAAAGCGGCTTTTGCTCGGTAGAATGAAACGAATTCGAACCATTTGAAGTAAGCCTTGAAAATAGTGACTCATTTGGGCGTTGCCCTCGTCACTTTTGATTGTTGGCCAAACCCTTTCAAGAAAGCAAAAAACCTACCATGAGAAAAATGACGACTGCGATCACGGTGCTACTGATCTCGGCACTCTTCATTGGCGTTGAGCAGTGCAATGCGCAAGACCTGCCGGATGCCAAAACGGTTTTGGAGCAACACGTCAAGTCGATTGGCGATGCCGCAAAGCTAAAAGCAGTGAAAGGAATTGAGTCAAAGGCCACAATGTCCATGCCTGGTCCCACAGGAGAAGACATGTCAGCAAAAATGACGATCGCTCAAGCCGAAGGTAAATCAATCATGACCATTGAAATTGAACAAGTTGGAACAATAAGCCAAGGCTTTGACGGAGAAAACATCTGGTCTTCCAATCCATTTATGGGTGCTCAACTGATGGAGAAAGAAGAATTGGGCGGCCAAGCTTCTGAATTGGGAAAACCAATTCCAGCACTCTCTTGGTTCGAAAACTTGGACAACATCAAGGTCGTTGCGTTGGAAGATGTAGAGGGCAAGAGTTGCTACAAGACCGAATTCGTAGATGGCAAGAGCAAGACCACGCGGTTCTTCGATAAAGAGAGTGGACACATTGTTAAAATCATCACGACGGGGAACACTCCAATGGGTGAAATGGAAGTTACTGTTCTGCCAAGCAACTTCAAAAACGTTGATGGAATTAATTTGCCCTTCACTCAAACCACTGTGATGGCTCAAGGTGAAATGGTGTTGGAATTCGAAGAAATTATGATCAACCCAGAGTTTCCAAAAGGAAAATTCGACGTTCCCGATGATGTGAAAAAACTAATCGAAGAAAAGAAAAAATCCGGCGACAAATAACGCCTTTTCTTCCTTGCAAAATTCTTCCAAATAATAAAGCTCCCGCTGAGATAATCAGCAGGAGCTTTTTTTGTGTAGGTTCGACTTCTGAAACGAACAATCGTGCTCTAAAGATATCGTCGACTCAGTCTGTGCATTGCATGAGCAGCGATTCAAACTGTTTTCTTAGTTTCGAATCGTTCCAGCCTGGAGGGACAGTTTGAATGAAGCGGAGGATTTGGGCGGCCTCCGTCTTTTTGCCGGACTCGGCGAGTAACCTCGAGATCCCATATTTGGCTTCGAACCAGGGATCGGAGTGATCTTTTTGCTGGCTGGCAACGCGTCGCCATTGTGCGAGTTGAGACACGGTGTCGGCATTGATCGCCTCCAGGCTCCGAGCGTACATCAATTGAATATCGCTGCGATTGGGATTGTCTCGAGCTAGGCTGATGAGGAGTTGCGATGCATCTTTCATCTGCCCGTTGTCGAATAGTATTTGAGCGCTTTGCAATTCCCAGGTCTTTCGTTCGACGTCGCTTTCGGCCAATTCAGCCAGACGCGTTACAGCTTTCAGCTGCCAGCCTTGAATCGTTTCGTTTTTGAGAGTTGCATTTCGAAGGGTCAACAATTGATGGAGCCATTTGAGGGCGACGCGATCACGATTGATTGAATTGAACAGGTCTTCTAGGTGGCCTTGTGCGGCTGGCAGTTCGGCTTGGAACGCGGCGTCTATCGCGACTTGTGTTCCGTACCAATCCGTTTTCGTTGCGTCTTCGATTTGCAGAGTCGCATCGGTTCTCACAAGAAGCTCGCCGGGATCCAGCGCACCGAATTCAGCTGCGATAGGTGCAACCGCTTGTAAAAGGTAGACGTCAGCAACCGAAGACTCAGGCAACTGATCGCGTGGTGTCATCAGCGCGACCAATGCATGAGATAAGCGAGCGGCATCGGCGGTCGGATCGTTTTGCGCTTGAGCACGCCACTGCATGGCTGCAGATCTTAAGTCCGTCGCGGCGTCCAGCGAGTAAGGTGACAGACGCGGAATCTGCATATAGTTGTCGATCGCGGCCAACGATTCACCTGCGGCCAATTGCAAACGAGCCAGCCATAGCCGGGCCAATGGGGAAGTGTCGTCGCCAGGCCAGTCGCGGAGATGCTTTACAAGTAAATGGCGAAACGTTTCCTTTTGAGCGGGATCCGTTGCGGCAAGTTGCGCGGCGCACCAAGCTGCCCGAAGATGCGCAGCGGGTGCCGACGCGTGCTGCGGTTGCAACTGAACGATTTTCAGCAGGCCCGCTTGAGCAACGTCAAATTTTCCGAGTTGTTCGGCTGCTTGTGCAGCTCGCAGCTGCGCCGAAAACGCCTCGTTCCATTGTTTGGCAGCGATCGAGTCGCCGACTGCGGCTTCGAAGGCTTGCAATGCATCGGACCAACGTGATTCACGCATCGCCGTTTCTCCAAGCCGCATTACGATGTTGCGAGATCCGGCGGAAGGCGTGTTGGTGTTTGAATCACTAGTAACAGCGGTATTCGATACGGCGACCAATAGTCGTTCGGCAAGTCGGCTCCAATAAACGCCATGCAATTTTTCAAGCGTATTGATCGATTTCGATGCTGTGGAAATCCAGCGATCATGCTCAGCCTTGTCGGCAACACGATGTGACATGAACAACATGACTTGAATTGCCGATAACCATGTTTCCGGTTCGGGCTGTGGTGTGGCTTCGATCCTTTCCAGCCATCGTAGTACGGCGTCCGGCGAGTTTGTTTCAATGCCCATTGCAATGCGTTCGCGCCAGAATGCCTCTCGATTGACGGAATCAAGTTCGCGTTCGTCGAGTGAATCGAGAGTCGCGTTGGCCAAAGCCGTATCTCGCAAATAACGATATGCCTCGGCTAAATGAATGCGAGCAGCGTGGTTGAGCGGATGTTGTTCGTCGACTTGGGGCAACGTCGCTCGCAACCATTCTACGACACCCGTGAGTGCGTCAATTCGATTGACTTGATCCTCAGCTGGATAGAGCGTCGCTCTTGCGAGGTTTGCGATGGCCAGTTGATAACGAACATTGGCGAGTAGGGAGTGCGTTTCGTTGTTTGTAAGCGAGCCGGTGACGTTCGATTCAGTTGGTGCGCGAGGGAGGATTTGTTCAAGCTCGTGTGTGACGTTTTCTAAGGCTCGACGAGCCTCACGTAGTTGCGTTAATCCGCGTTGCCGCGAGACTTCATCGATGTTTTGAAGACGATACTCCGCCGCAATCAAGCGTCCTTCGGCGAGCTGTGCCAATGCCATTTGAACGCGAATCAGAACGGCTCGCTTGTGTTGACTATTTGCAGTTAGGAAATCATTGCCGAGCTGTTGTGCAGTATTCCAAGCTAGTACACGATCCACCCCTGTGACCTGCACAGCGCGAGCCATTTGAGTGCGAATGCGTTCGTTAATTAGCGATTCACTTTCGATTGGACTTAGGTCCGCTTGTGCAAGTCTTTGGATGCAATAGCGATCGGCAATATCGAAGAGCATGCGGCTGCGAAGGCCTCCGAGGAGTTTTTGATCGTCTGCAGTTCGAGCGTCTTGTTGGGCGGACGCTAGGCGTTGGCTCACGATCAACGTGGCGAGCACGATGAGCCAACGAAACCACTGGCCAAACAACCGAAGCCGAATCATTTGCGGGCTCCACGAGGGTTGATGGCAAACGACACTTTTTCGAATCCCGTTAATTTCGATTCGTCGTAGGCTGCAATCACAGGGCCGATCGGAACCTGTGGGTCGGGATGCAAAATCAAAGGTGCGTTCATCTTGACGCTTGCCAGTGCCACCAGATGTCCGCGAATTTGTTCGAAGGACGCGACGACGACGCCATTGATTTGCCAGGTCGGTTGCGAGCCATCCCACCCGATCCGAATAACGACTTGATCAAAGTCCTGTTCCTCTGGTGGCGGATCGTTTGCGATAACTTGATTGCCAACAGTCGAAGAAAGACGGCTCGGCAACATCTGTTCAATGATTTGGAAACTGGTTGTGCAGACGAAGAACACGAGCAGCAAAAAGATCACATCGATCATCGGCGTCATGGCCTGATCCGTGTTCGCGTCGTTCGCGCGACGCAAGTAAGTACTGGGGCGTTTCATTTGGGTTGCTCCCGGTTGAAGACCGCGTACGAAACATTCCAAATTCCGACCTCGGTACAGGCCGTCATGATGGGTTCGACAAATGCGTAAACCGTGTTGCGGCTGGTGCGGATGCGAACTTCAAGCCCTTCGCCTTCGCTGGCACGCAATTCTTGCAAGCGAGCCGGCAACTGATCAATCAATATCTCGCGGCCTGCCATTAGGATTTGTCCATTTTCCAGGACATTCAGTGTCAATCGCGGTGCTTCAACGGCGGGATCATCGACTCCTGATCGCGCGATCGGCAACGGCAATTCCAATTGGGTTTCCTGACGTGCCAAGTGGCTTGACACTAGAAAAAAAATAATCAGTAAGAAAACAACATCGATCATGGGCG
>JAHEAM010000368.1 GCA_024642765.1 Planctomycetaceae bacterium | reverse complement strand
AAGTCCGTATTTGAAGTCGCGAAGGCCTAAAACCAGAATGACTACCAATCAACTCATATTGTGTTGTGCCCTAATGTCATTTGCAATGTCACTGGGCACTGCGTCGACGATGCCATCATTGAACGCCCATCCGCTTTCGGCAAAACCACAAGACGACTCGGCCACCGCCGAAAAAAAACAGAGCGGAGCGACGGCTACAGATGCCAGCGAATGCAGTCCGACGTTTGGCGATCCGATTTACTTTCGCTGGAAGGCCGGCGTCAAGATCAAAGGCGGCAACCAAGCCTGCCAGAACCTGATTGTCACGATTCCTGTGCCCAATGATTGGCCAGAGCAAGAAGTAACCGTCTACGAACAAAACATCCCCTTGCAGTCGCGTGAATACAAATTTCGCGATTTACCAGGTGGACTTCGGCAAATGATAGCCACGCTACCTTTCATTCGCGCCAATCAAGAAATCGAATATGAAATGATCTACGCGATTCGCGTAACTCCTATTTTGAGGCCGAAAGAAACTGCTTCGCTGGCCATTCCAAAACGAGTTGTTCACGAAATGAAAATGTACCTCGACGCAAGTCCCAACATCGATTTTCGAAATTCGAAACTGCGAAACCTTGTCAAAGAAATCACGGCCGACAAGGAAACGGCCTGGGAGCAAGTTCAATCCTTCTATCAGTGGATCTGTGATAACATCGAGGCTACAGAAGACCTGTCCACAAACTCGATCAATTGCTTTAATGATCGAAAGGGTGGGCCAGAAGATATCGTTGGTCTATTCGTCGGCATGTGCCGCATCAAAAAAATTCCCGCACGAACGGTATGGGCCGATGGCAGTCAGTATGCGGAGTTTTATCTTGAGGACGGTGATGGCAACGGATATTGGTATCCCGTAGTATTGACTGGACTGCAAGAATTCGGTTCCTTGAGCGAACCACGCATCATCCAACAGAAGGGCGACAATCTCCGAGTGCCAGAAAAAAAAGGCGACCAGCAATTGGTTGTCGAATTTGTGCATGGGGAAGGCGGCGCACCAAGTGTTGAATTCATCCGCGAGTTGCTGCCAAACGGAAATTAACAACCTGCACGGAGCCAGCTCAATGACTGGACGGAACTTACCATTTTTCACTTGTCTGCTGCTGACATCAACACTCTTTAGCTCAGCACTCGTGGCGTCTCAATCAAAAAAAGAAGCTTCGAATACTCAGTCCGATATCAAATCAGCAGTCGTCTACGAAACAGCAGACCCTGCCGAGTCCATCTGGGAATTTGGTGTTGAAGTGACTGCGGAAGGTGCTGCCGCAGACATTCTGGCGACCTGCCCCATCCCGGTGAACAATCCCGAGCAGACGATCGAAGTCATTGACGAATTCAAAAGTGACAACGTTTCTGAAATCAAATTCAAGGATCTGAGCGATGATGCGCGTTTGATGTTTGTCCGCGTCAAACAACTTCCAGCCGGTGCCACCGCACGAGCTGTCGTCCGACTGAAGATTCAAAAAAAGTACATACTCCCACCGTCTGAAACTGCAGAATTGTACTTTGCACAAAAAACGACAGGCAGGTTCAAAGCCTTCTTGAAAGAGAGCCCCTACATCGAAATCAAGAATAAAAAGGTTAGAGCATTTGTTGAATCGATCATTGTTGATGAATCCTTGACTCCTTGGCAGCAAGTTGAGTCCATTTACGATACCATTCGCGAACGAATCGAGTACAAATTCGACACGATAATCCGTTCTTGTCCCGAAGCGATTGAAGCGAAACATGGCGACTGCGAAGAAATGTCGTCCCTGTTCATTGCCGCGTGCCGTTTGCGCGGAATCCCAGCCCGTGCGGTTTGGATTCCAGGTCATACCTACCCAGAGTTCTATTTGGAAGACGAGGAAGGAAGAGGTTTTTGGTTTCCCTGTCAATTGGCTGGCACACGGCAATTCGGCCAAATGATCGAAGACCGACCGATCTTGCAAAAAGGCGATAAGTTCTCAATACCAGGCAATTCAGATGAAACACGTTATTTGATGCCCACGCTCACTGCAAAAAACGCAGCGGCTGGGTTGAAACTTAACTGGATCGCAAACGATATTTCCAAAACCACCCCTTCCGTGACAAGACAAAATCGCGAATGAATCAACTGATCTACAAAATCATGTCAGCCAGAGAGTGGCGTTTGATGCAGGAGTTAGGTTCATTCCAGGGCTCTGAAGTCGATCTGAAAGACGGCTACATCCATTTTTCAACAGCTGACCAAGTCGCCGAGACCGCCGCAAAACATTTTTCCTGTCAACAAGATTTGGTTTTGGTTGAAGTTGATATCTTAGGCTTGGATGCCGAGTTGCGATGGGAACCTTCTCGCAACGGTCAACTCTTCCCACACCTCTACGGCAATCTGACCCTGCCTGCCGTCACGGAAGCGGCCGAATTGAAGCTTGGCAAAGACGGACGCCATGTCTTTCCCACCCAGCTGGGGTAATCAAGCTGCAATCGGCGAGTTAAATATTCGCGAAACTGAAGGCACGATAAATGCACAAAATCGCAACTTGATTTCTAATATCGCTTGCCAATAATTGTGACCGAATCTAATTCTAAATTTTTTGGAGAATTCAAACATTGAGCATGGCACGGTCGACACGGTTGAACACGCCACCCTCGGGACCTTGGGCTGGATTTTATTTGGAACGGCACCATGAAAAACGCGGATGGATGCACCTGTTTTTGAATTTCGCCAAAGGAACCGAGCCAAATCGAATGTCGATCGCCGGCGAAGGCACGGATTATGTCGGGCCTTGGACTCTTTCAGGCGATTTCGATGTATCAACCAAATCGTGCCAATGGACGAAGCAATATTTGGGAAAACACCGGGTCGTATACAAAGGAACGTTTGGTCAAAATGGAATCTTGGGTGATTGGACCATTTCCAGCATGGTCCGCGGAAACTTCCATATTTGGCCGTCCGAAATGACCGAATTGCAAGAAATGTACATTCGCGATGATCTTCAAAATGCTCCGGGCACGATTTTGCCGCAAGCCCCTCCAGCCAACGGTTGGGAAGCTGGCGAAAGACTGGCCTAACTTAGAACTTTGTACAAACCCTTCGAAAACCAAATAAACACAAGCCCGAAGCGCAAGCGATTGAAAATACACGAAACGCAAGCAATATGGCGCCGAGGTGCAGGCGAGTGAACATCCGCCCAAACACGTAACCGGGCCGTTTTTGAAAAAAAATGCAAACTGTCGTGTTCCCCCTTAACTTTTCCGCCGAAACTACCTACAATCCGCGATTCGTCTGACGGCGAATAAATTTGAAAAACGAGGAAAATCATGTCTGCCAAGATGAAGACCCATAAAGGGGTCAAGAAACGAATTCGATTGTCGGCAAATGGAAAGGCCAAACATCGACCTTGCGGAACGAGCCACCGAAACGTGCGCGTGAGCGCCAAACGGGCCCGCAATTTACGAGGCAATGCTGTCATTTCTGAGAGCATGACACCCCAAATCCGATTGGCTTTGGGCAAATACAGCAGCTAGTTTTGTGCTAGTTGACTGGGTAATTCGTTTCGTTTTCGTTCATTTCGAAATCGAAACCTCTTGAAAACGATTTTCAAGAACGATTACCGGCCTCGCTGATTCGACTGGCAATTAAACACGAGCGATGTGAGCTCGGGCCAAAATCGAACTTAAAATTATCAATAGAGATTTAACATGCGTACTGTAAAAGGTGCTGCACGGACCAAGGCGAAACGTCGCCTATTTAAACGTGCAAAGGGCTACGTCGGCGGTCGACGTCGCTTGCTGAGAACTGTCAAGGAAACACTGGTTCGAGCCGGTGTGTACGCGATGCGCGACCGTCGCGCAAAACGACGCTCATTCCGTCGACTATGGATCACCCGTGTTAGTGCTGCCTGCCGCATGCACGACATCAATTACAGCCAATTTATCAACGGCCTGCTCAAGGCAAACATTGAGCTGGATCGCAAATCCCTTTCGGAGATCGCCATTGCCGATCCCAAGGGTTTTGAGCAAATTGTAAATATCGTCAAGGACGCATTGGCAAAGGCTTAATAAACAAGCAGGCTTAACAAAAAAGCTTCTTGCTAAATACAAGAGAATCGCAAAGCCTGACGCGTCAATCGTCAGGCTTTTTTTATTGCCGTTATTCACCGATTGAGAATTACATTAAAATCGAAAAACAGTGAGCCGAAGACCGTAAGGCCTCGGGGAGTCGTGCCGATAACACCCGCACATTTTTCGAACCAAATCCGCCCAGCTTCGGTGGACCTGCACAAAAAATAATGCAATTGGAAAACGAACATGAGTTCAGGAAATATGATATCAATCGACGAATTCTTAGATGAGTTGCAGCGACTCCAAACGGATGCTGAAACGGCATTCGGGGCTGCAACATCCGATGACGTTCTCGA
>JAHEAM010000016.1 GCA_024642765.1 Planctomycetaceae bacterium | reverse complement strand
TTACGCTCAATTGGAAGCAAAGCACTTACTCGCCAACTTGGCACCGATCACTGATCCGTTCGCGCGAGATGCAGTAACTGTTTCTTCCATGATGCAGCAAGCGGTTGAACAACCTTACATGCCGGGTGAAATCGTGGTCGCGGTGAGCGCTCCCGCCAGCGAAGGTCCCCAGGCATTCGATGCGTTGAATTGGCAATTCATGACCGGTATCGTCGGTGCTCAATCGATCAAAAATTTGCTGACGGTCGAGCGTGGCGAAAGCAACATCGCCTTGGTACATATCAACGTTGGGCCAAATGCGAGTGTTGTCAACGCAATGCGTCGACTTGACCACTTTGAAAACGTGATGTGGAGCTCGCCGAACTTCTACCAAACGGCAGATCCTCGTGAATACACGCCCAATGACCCCATGTATGGAAACCAATACCACCACGTTACCATGCAAAACGATTTGGCGTGGGACATAACTCGTGGGAGTCCCACGATCATCATTGGTATTACGGATGATGGTGTCGACATCACTCACGAAGACCTCCAAGAAAACATTTGGAATAATAAAGGAGAGATCGCAGGCGACGGTATCGATAACGATGGCAACGGATATGTTGACGACGTTGCCGGCTGGAATTTCGTTGATGGTAACAACAACCCCAATCCATCGGGTGCGTTTGCGACGCATGGCACTCACGTTGGGGGCATTGCAGCAGGTCGAACGGATAATACAAAAGGGATTGCCGGAGTATCAGGCCTTTCAACGATAATGCCCTTGAAATTCTATAACTATGGGGCTTGGACGTCGGCGATGATCGCCGAAACTTTTACCTATGCTGCCGACAATGGAGCTCAAATTGTAAACACGAGCTACAACATTGACAGTTGGGTTGGCAACGCAGTATTTACGGCAGCTTTGCAAAACCTCTACGATCAAGGCGTTCTGCATTTTAACTCCGCCGGCAATAACTCTCAATTGAACCCGCCCCGACAAGCCTTTCAACAATCAATTATTGTCGCCAGTTCCGATGAAGGCGATCGCATCAGTAGCTTCAGCAATTACGGCACCGGGATTGATATTTCGGCCCCTGGCGGAGCCATTTTGTCATCGATCGTTGGCGGTTACGACTATTTTTCCGGAACGAGCATGGCGACTCCCAACGCGGCAGGTGCCGCAGCCTTGATCTGGTCGGCTCATCCCACATGGACACGCGACCAAGTCGCGGCAGCGTTGCTCTATGGGGCCGACAATATTGACTCACAAAATCCTGACAAAATTGGATTGATGGGAACTGGACGTGTCAATACTTTCAAGTCGATTACCCAGACGATCGCTCCACCGAAAGTCAGTTTTGTTGGGGGACTACCAGGTAACGGTGCAACAACCGATGATCTAACCATTCAAAACTTTTCATTTGATTTTGACCAATTGATGGACCCTGCATCTGTCAATGATTCGGCGAATATTGAATTGCGAAAGGCTGGCTCGGACTTTCTCTTCGATACAGCCGATGATATTGTTTATACGCTGACGATGAACCAATACATGTTGGGCACCGATACAATGTCGGCAACTATTAACGGCGGTCCGCTTGACGTTGGCTCTTACAGACTGAAATTCAAATCGGGTGGCTTACAAAACCCATTTGGAACAGCACTCGACGGAGATGGAAACTCGCTCGCTGGCGACGACTTCGACTACGTTTTCCAAATCGGCCTCTTAGGAAGCGTCCACACGATTCAGGTTTCGAGTAACTGGCAAGTCGTACCATTGCCCGCAAAGTTTCAAAATCCTGTTGTTATCGCTGGCCCAGCTTCATTCTTGGGTTCCGATCCTTTAACAGTTCGAATTCAAAACGCTCGTAGAGGATCGTTTGAAATTCGCTTGGACGAATGGGATTACCGCGATGGCAACCACGGTTTCGAAACTGTCAGTTACATTGTTATGGAAGCCGGCCAGTATGACTTGGGGAACGGCCTGATTTTAGAAGCCAACAATGTCATCGGAAATCATCGTTGGAAAGGAATCGAGTTTCAAACTGATTTCGCCTCGAGTCCGGTTGTCTTATCTCAAATCGTAACTGCCCGGGAGACGGATGCAGCTTCAGCACGACTCAAGAATGTGACACAAGACGGATTTAGCGTTCGTATCCAAGAAGAACAAGCCTCGGATTACGTACACGCCAACGAGCTTATTAGCTATATTGCAATCTCCACTGGAAGTGGGGACTACAGTGGCTTGCATATGGAGTCAGGGGTGACACCTAACGAGGTTACTCATAATGGTTACAGCCTTAATTTCACTTCGACCTTCGCAACCACACCGGCATTCTTCGCGGACATGCAAACCTATAACGGTGGCGATCCAGCGACTGTTCGCGCGATCCGCACGAATCGAACGCGAGCGCGAATTTTCTTGGAAGAAGAACGGTCTTACGATGCCGAACTGCGCCACAATCCAGAGGTTGTTGGCTATCTGGCGTTTCAGCAAGGCACGTTCTACCGTCCCGGATTAGCGGGTTCTGCTGCCTTCGTGGCGTCTGAGTCACTAGACAGCCTTGCGATTTATTCTAGCCTCGCCGGCGGATTATCAAACTATGTGTTTGGAATGGGAACACAACTATCCACAGTGGATATGCCGCGGCTTGTGACATCCGTTGATTCCACTTTACTGGGCGATTCAATCCCGTCTTTGAGTGCGGATGAGGCGATAGCGGTTGCGAATTCCCAAGCGTTCACGTCAACACCAGCGGACAAATATTTCGCACGCTATAATTCAGCGGGAAGCGAAGACTCCAATGATGTTGACGCTGACTTCTCGATTGACTTGGAGAAAATGGACTAAGCATAATCGCCTAGCATCGCTTCGACAAAAAGACTCCAAAACACTTAGCCTCACATTATGTGAGGCTATTTTTAGGCCCAGATTTCATAATCATTCAGGTGCCATTGTCATTTTTTCAACAATTGCTTGCATCCGTTTACGATTCACGCCCATGTCAGAATAGCCAACGCGAGATGCAGATCGAAATTGGATCAATTTCTTTCCTGGCTCAATCAAGAACTCAAGGTCATCGACAAATCGAAAAAGCAAACTAGTAGACGTGAAATGCAAATAGTTGCCTTCTTCAGTAATCAATTGCGTTCGCGGCAAACGACCGAGGACCGCGATCAATTTCGCTTTTGCTGAAGATATCTCGCAATCGAACGGAATCGGAGCCAAGAATCTCTCCGGGTCCGCGGCTTGAGATGACACACAGTTTGGCGTGATTGGAAGTGGTTTCAATTGTCCCAGATATAGTCCAAGCGGCTTCTCCGTTTTCGACATCACACCAAGTCCAAAAAGGTAACCAATCGCCAAAATTGGCAAGAATAAAAGTCGATAGTAGAGTCGCCGACTACGAGGCCTTTGAGGTTTTGTTTCCATTTTATTTTCGCGTGTAGGCGAATCCGTCAAAAAGATTTGACCGAAATTGGGTTTTCATGAATTGCCTTCTATACACGCCGACAGTCCCCATTTGGACAACAGAGAAAAGTTGCCCTCCGTAACTTCTACTGATTGTAGCGACTTTAATGAATCGGCTGTAACGATTAGCAACGCTTTGTTCCAGCGATCCAACACAAATTGACGAAGCAAAATAGATACGTTTCTGTTTCGCCACGCAAACCTCGATTTGTGGCGAACCGCTCAACTGGCACTAGCAGTGACTTTCAATCGAAACAGCCGTTTTCGTAATCAAACATCTTATACGATTCCCAAAGTGCTTTGCATGTGGTGTCCAAATTGCCAAAGTAAGTCGCCGTTGATAGCAGTTCAACATTCGGGGCTATTTTGCGCGCGTTGTCAGGTCGAAGTTGAAAACGTCCCGCCTGCAACTGAGTCAATGGACAGCGAGCATTCTTCGTCACAACGACGACAACCACTTTTTTCAAAAGACAACTTGATGTCGTACGAGTCAGAAAACGCCGAGCCCAATATCATCCCACTATTCGCCAAACTGGACCAGGACGGTGGCGAATTCCAAGAATCTACCCTCGCCAGCGAACAGCCGCTTTATCGCTTTGACGAATCGCATACCCGGCGAGCTATCGCAACTTCACGGGACGATCAATCTGCCCATCAGCTCATCAAAAAATTACCGACGATACCAAGTAAGTTTGAACAGTCAGACTCGCCCAAAACAACCATGGCAATCGGGCTTTTTTTTGCTGGACAATCGTTGATTGTTTGGTCATTCTTCACTGGCAATGTTATGGGACTAGCCGCAGGAATGGTCATCGCAACCTCTGCAGTTGGTGTCGGCTACCTGCACTTAGTACCACAACGCGCATTGCCGAAGCAGAACACGCAATCAAAAACGACAATTGCAACAATAAACAATTCTTCCAAAAACGCAAATACTCCTCAAAAAAGCGAGTCGCTGCCAGGCGAATGGAAACCCAAATCCAAGCGATCAAGAAAGCCTGCAAATTCGCATGACGGAAAACTTACATCTCCTCCCGCCAAAAAATAATAACCTGCTTCTCAAATCTCTGCGTTATTAGAGACTGCAATTACGCTTTCGGATCGGGTTGCCGCTATCGGGAAGGCATCTCGCGCGCCATTCGAATAGTCGCTACGTCCTCGTCTGCTCGCGCGTTCGTTCCACATCCGCATCGATTTCGGCTAAAATTGAAACGGACGCTTAACGCCACATCCTTTTTATTTCGCAGTTGCCTGATGGGCAATTGGTTCAATTCTGTCATTTCGATCCAAGGTAACAAAATGTCTTGCAAAGCTTTGCTCGCTGTCGCACTGGTTTTTCCGTTGCTCCTGATATCGTGGAATACTGCATTTTCACAATCCAAAACTGAATTCAAGCCACCCGTGCTGGACTCAAAGACACGTATAGACTTTCATGAAGCCTTTATGAAAATGCGAAATGACTCGCCTTTTGCAGAAAAAAAATGGCGTTCGATCGGACCAGCGGTAATGAGTGGACGTGTTACCGACATCGCCAAACCGCTTGATCAACCGTTTACTTTTTACGTGACGACTGCCTCGGGTGGCGTGTGGAAAACAGAAAACGAAGGCACGACATGGATTCCACTCTTCGACGATGCCCCTTCAGCATCGATGGGTGCAATCACTGTTGACCCCCAAGACTCAAACACAGTCTGGCTGGGGACGGGCGAGTCTAACATTTTGCGTAGTTCGATGGCAGGTACAGGTGTTTATCGCTCAGACGATGCAGGCAAAACTTGGAAATCCATGGGGCTCGAAGAAACCCATCATATCGCCCGAATAATCGTGCATCCCAATGATTCGAATACTGTTTATGTTGCAGCCTGTGGCCACGAATACACTCCCAATTCAGAACGCGGAGTTTACAAAACCACCAATGGCGGCAAATCCTGGGTCCGTGTTTTGTTTGAGAACGACATGACGGGTGCTTATGATATGAGCATCGACCCAACCAATCCCGACACTATTTATGCAGCGATGTGGCATCGAATCCGCCGCCCGTGGAGCGATCCTGTGCCCGGCGATGGCGGCGGCATCTATCGCTCCGACAACGGCGGACAAGATTGGAAACATCTAACTAACGGCCTTCCTCCACGAGGCAAAGTCGGCCGAATCGGTCTGGATATCGCCCGTAATCAAACCAACACTCTTTACGCTGTCGTTGACAACCATGAACTTGCACGCGAGGCCAAAAAGGGAGAACTTGATTCCTACGGTCGTCAGAAAGAAGGCGTGATCAAAGGGGCCGAAGTCTACCGAACCGACGACCGCGGAGAAACATGGACGAAAACCCACGGCGACAATCAATTGATGGTACAAATGTTCTCAACCTATGGCTGGGTTTTCGGACAAATCCGTGTCGACCCAAACGATGCCAACACGCTCTTCGTGATGGGTGTACCCATGGGCAAATCCTCTGACGGCGGTAAGACGTTTGAGTCGGTTGAATACAGTGACTTGCACGGAGATCACCATGCAATGTGGATTCATCCCGAAAATTCAAATTACATCATCAACGGTAATGACGGCGGCGTAAATATCACGTATGACGGCGGGAAAACATGGAAAAATATCGAGAACCTACCTGTTGTCCAGTTTTATAACGTCGCAGTCGATAACGAAACGCCTTTCAACGTTTATGGCTCAATCCAAGACAATAATAGCTGGATGGGTTCGTCGCGTCCCAGTCGATTCGAAGGCTTTGGGACTTGGGCACCCATTCCCGGTGGAGAAGCGAGTTGCATGGTGGTTGATCCTAACGACCCAACACTTTTGTATTCCGAAGCATTTTACGGCAGCATCATGCGGTCCAAACGTCCCGAGGGCAACGCGTTGAGCACCCCTCGTCGCGGCTGGAAGACCGAGAGTATTAAACCCGAATTGTCTGGCGAGATATTACGGGGGCAATGGCTGGCACCGTTCATCTTGTCACCTCACGATTCAAAGACCATATACCATGGAATGAATCGGTTGTTCAAGTCGACAAATCAAGGCGACACTTGGACTGTCATTTCTGCGGACTTGACGCACAATGATCCCAAACAACAAGGCAACATTTCGTTCGCAACCCTGACGAGCATTAGCGAATCACCTCTGAAGAAGGGTGTCGTCTATGCTGGTACCGACGATGGTCGCGTTCACGTGACCACAGACGACGGTAAGAATTGGAATGAAATCGTTACGGGTTTGCCTCCTAATAAATGGGTATCTCGAATCGTCGCTTCTGGTTATTCCGAGTCGACCGTCTACCTGACACAGAACGGTAAACGCGATAACGATTTTCAAGTCTACGTATATCGCTCGGACGATTTTGGCAAAACATGGCAGGACATTTCCTCAAATCTACCTGGCGGGCCCGTAAATGTCATCCGCGAAGACCCCAATCAAAAAGACCTCTTGTATGTCGGGACTGACATGGGTGTATTCGTTTCGAAGGATGCTGGCAAGCACTGGGATGTTTTGGGAAGCGATCTGCCTATAACTTTTGTTCACGATCTAGTTGTTCACCCACGCGACCGCGTCATCGTTATTGCGACTCATGGCCGTGGCATGTTTACACTCGACGTAGCAGCATTGAGCGGTGGCAAATCCGTCGCCGAAGAAGACATGCAACAAAGACGTCGACGTCGTCAAGAAGAAGACGACTAAGGTAAGGGCCAAAACTCTAAGATTGCGATTTCGCCTTAGTTGCTAGCGGCTTTCTGAGCCAAATCGGCTTCCTTTGAGCATGCGAGGTAGCTAGAATCCCCGCGCAGTTCGTTGTGCCCTTTCACTACCCACAACGTGTACCAAAACCCCAATACGACTGAAACATGCTTAAATACTGGACTGCTGGTGAATCACATGGACGAGGCATGATGGCACTTGTTGATGGGTTCCCTGCAGGCTTAACTATTGACGAATCGAAGATCAATGATCAGCTCCGTCGCCGACAAGGCGGCTATGGCCGTGGGAAACGGCAAGATCTTGAGGTCGATACGGTCGAAATCATGTCGGGGGTTTGGAATAACCTAACCATCGGCAGTCCGATCCAACTTCAAATCAAGAACAACGACCACAAATTGCCACGTCTAAAGGAACTTCCGCGCCCACGCCCTGGCCACGGTGACCTTTCAGGCTCAATCAAATACCTAAGTAGCATACGAGGTATCTTGGAGCGAGCTAGTGCTCGCGAAACCGCTGCACGCGTAGCCGCTGGGGCGTTGACCGAACAATTGCTAGAGGTCTTTGGTGTCCGAACAATGGGCTATGTCGTCGAAGTGGGTGGTGTCGCCATACCAGCTAAAGACAATTTGAGCTTTGAAGAAAAAATTGCCGAACGCAACGCAAGTGAACTATACACGCTTGATCGCGGAACTGATGATTGCTTAAAACAACTTATCGAAGATGCGCGATCCGCCGGCGATACTCTGGGCGGAATCGTCGAGGTTCGAGTCGAAGGCCTGCCGTTTGGACTCGGTACGCATGCCCAATGGGATCGAAAGTTGGATGGTCGTTTGGCGCAAGCCGTGATGGCCGTGCAAGCAATTAAGGGCGTCGAGATTGGAATGGGATTCGAAGCAGCACGCCGCCGCGGCTCCGAAGTTCACGACCCGATTCAATTTGACGCGAGCAAACGCAATGAGCCATCGCTGGGATACACTCGGCCAACCAACCACGCCGGTGGACTTGAGGCCGGTATGACTAATGGCCAACCGCTCATTATTCGCGCCGCCAAAAAGCCAATCAGCACTCTGCAAAAACCTCTGGAGTCAATTGTTATGCAAACCAAAGAACCAAGCTTGGCGAGTTACGAACGCAGCGACGTGTGCGCCATTTCAGCGGCAAGTGTGATTGTCGAGTGTGTCGTAGCGTTTGAAATCGCCGCTGCATTTGTCGAAAAATTTGGCGGTGACAGCTTGGCTGAAATGCAAGATCGATATCGATCTTATTTAAACTTAGCCCAACAACGTTAATCAAGTTTCAATTCAACTGAGCAGGACAAGGATGTTTGAACTCAGCGATGCAAAACGCCGACTCGTTTGTCGACTCGTGTTTCTGTTGGCCTGCGTATTGCCGACAGTCGCGACTGCGTATTTTCTAGTACATCCTTTTTCCAAAATGGATTGGGAACGATTAATTAAGGCTGAGGTCGGATTGCCGCTCCATTGTGAAGCGATTGAGACCCCCTACCCTGCCTGCGTCGTTTTGCGAAACGTAACGTTTGAGGGAGCTGCCTACGCAGGCGTCGAAGTCATTCCAGAAATACAAATTTCGTTCAAAGACATCGTTCACGTCAAAGTCCCTTTCAACGTTACGTTTGACACAACAGCTCTCTCTGAATTGAAGGACTGCATCCAATCTGGAATGCTTGCCCACGTAAATCCCGATCGCAATTGGCTGGTAACGGTAGATAAAGCCGTCATTAACAACGGGCGTAACCGCGCACAGAGTTTGATTCTGAGCCCGATCGAATTTAGCCTTTCGCCAAAAGACAATGGTCGTTCGGTAGCCCGGACCAAATTCCGAACCCAACCGGACGATACACTCCCACCGGTTGAAATCGTGATCGAAAGACAGCATGTTAACGAGGAAACTTGCTTGCAACATCTGTACATAAACACCGGTGATTGGCTGCCAAACTGGTTGGCTACGAGCTGTGTTCCTAAACTCGAAAACCTCGGTGCAAATTCAAAATTCGCGTTGAAACTCGACTTAGAACGTTCGGGAAGTGGATGGATTGGTCATGCCTATGCAGAAGCTACTGGCGTTGAACTTGCAGCTTGGACGCAAAACCTTGCTGCTCAAATGACTGGAATGGCAACTTTGAATTTTGACTGTGATATTGCAAACAATAAAGTCAATAATCTGACAGCGACTATGGCTGCAAGAAACGGGAGCTTCGACCCACGCTGGATGTCGCTTTTCGGTTTGCAAAGCAAGGATCCTGTGAGCAGTATCGACTATGGATTATTGCAAGCAAAACTCAACATCTCAAACGACAAACTTACGCTGAGTGATGTTAACCTCGTAAATCAAGACGGGACCAATTCATGGCAATCGCCTGGAATGACCGTAGCTATCCAAGATGCGGTTCACAATATTACAAGTGTCGGCATTGCAATGGAAATTAAAAACGAAGATCGCCCAATCGATGTGCGGCTCAACAATCAAGGAGTTGATATTCTGCGACACTTTGAACTTTCGCCTCCAAAACGCACCGCCAACAATCCGCAATCCCTTTTGCAGCGATAGTCATTGATTCGTAGGTTGTGATTAAGAATCAACCAGTGGCCGTGCCGATTTTCTGTCTGGCAAAAATGCTAAACAGGCAAACGCAACGCTCGAACCCACAACACCGACCAACGCAATAAATCCTTCGGAACTGAACCCGTAATTGTGCAATCCAACTCCGAGAAGATTGACACCTTGCCAACTCCAAAAAGTGACGGCGATACCTAATGTCGCGACTGCCGCGATTCCTTTGCCTCGCATCAAACCTGCCCAACGTGCGTGCAGTAAAACAGCGTTCCAAAAAACAATCATCAACGCACCATTTTCTTTTGTGTCCCAACCCCAAAAACGTCCCCAGGAATCGTCGGCCCACAGACCACCCAAGACCGTTCCGAAAAAGCTGAACAACAGGCCAAAACAAGTCACCCCGTAAACAAGCTTGACGAGCATTTTTTGTGTTTCCGATTTCCAGCTAACAAATACCGAAGCCACCAAACTGGAGACTCCGATCATGCCCGCTACCAGCGTCGTCGCGTAGCCAAGCGAAATGCAAATCACGTGTGTCGAAAGCCAGAATTGCGTATCCAATACGGCCACCAACACCGTAAAAGTATCTCCCGTCGGAATACTCATCGTCCATGCATACAACAACAAGGGCCACCCGCACAATGTCGCAAGTACATTGGCTACGTTGAGGCGAGTAAAGAACTCGATCAACAACAATAATAATACGCACGCAGCTGAAACGACAATGAAGGAAGAGTAAAGGCTCGTTACGGGCGGCCGACCAGAGATAACCACTCGCATTACGATTCCAACAATATGAACGAGTAAACCAACACTGGTTAATCCAAACGCCAATTGCCGCAATGGCTCTCGTGCAACCGCAAACCCCACGATCGCCGCCAAGAACGCAAAAATATAAAGCAGCTGTGCGACATAAAACGGTGCAAACTGATTGTAGACTTTCTCGAGATTGACCTGTTTCGGCCAAATCTCGCCGGGCCCAGCCACGTCACTTGCTAAATACCTTTCGATAGTGCTATTGAACTTGCCGGCGTCGCGATCGATATAGTAGCTTTGCAGTTGGGTCAACTCATTGGCCACAGGCAAAATGGTCCCACTTACCCCAGAACTGAATCCAATGTCTTGAACCATCGAATCGAAACGCGCAACATACGCCGGACGATTTTCGTTGAAACTTGCATTGACCTTCGTCGTAGCTTGGGCTTGAAACTTGGTCAATGTGTCAGGTGGCAGCTTCGATAGCGTTTCAAACAAACTGCCCTTTTGCTCTTCGCCATTCCTTTCAAATTTCTCAACAATCTTGGCAATTTCCGGATCGGTTAGCATCAGTCGAACCGTTTCTTCCTGGATTTCTTTTGCCAACAGCGAATCGAGCGACGGCAAGAAATAATCATCTACCAGATAATTGGCGAGTTCCACTGAAGATTTTGCGCCAGCCTTCTGAGCCTTGGCCGCCAACCACTGGCGATTATGTGCCGTTGCCAATCCGATCCAATCATTCTTGTCTGAACCGGCAGGTACAATCCGTGGCAAGGTTGAATCCAGCGCCAATTTACTGCCGATAAACATCCGCACATCGACAGCGGAAAACTCTTCCGTTGCACCCGGATTCATAAACGCGACTTGAAAGTTCTTGACCTTGGTGATTTTTTGGTAGAGGTCGAGCAATCGCTTTTGAGACACAGTCAATTCACTGGTTGGAATCTTTTCGGCGTCTTTCACAAGCCGCTCCAAAGTCTCAGCAGCCGGCTTTAACTCTTCAATCGAATATTCAAATCCACTTCTTGGCTCTAACCCCAGCTCGTTCAAGACATTCAAATCGGCCATTTTGAAAAGTTGATATTTCTCCCAACCTGGTGCGCGGAAGATGATGTCAGCAAAGCAACGAATCGACGGGTATTTCGTTTTCTTGTCGCCCAACATTTTGACACTTTCATACGTGTGAAGTTGGCGAATCGTATTTCGAGCAAGCGAATCAAGCGGCTGAACTCGACCTTCATAAAGAACCGGGATTTTCCCAAGTCGATCCAAACGCATGTCGACCAGTTCAGTTTTCGCACCGGCAGAACGGTAATACAAAAACGAAACTCCCAACACAACTACAACCGACGTCGCCAATGCAATCAATGAAACAGGTCGACGTTTCAAAGATTTTTCCATGGCCAACACATCGCCAATCGTCCCCCCGAACTGCCCCATTAAACCCAAGACGACGAGCATGCAAGCCACATATGGGATCATCCAACCGTTGTTTCGAACGACTTGGAGTTCGGTATACTCTTGGCCGTTGGCCAATTGACCATAGTTCGTTTGATAAAAGGTCTCATTGCCGAAACGCATTGGATTGTTCATCCAAACACGTTTTGGCTCATCCTCGATGCTATGTCGCGGATCTGAAACCAAAATGTCTGAAGCGAACGAGCGTGGGGTTTGCGTGCCTGGGTAAACTTCTCGCGACACGTCTTGCAGATAGATCGAGTAATCCTTGTAGTTGGTTTTGTAGCGCAGGCCAAAATTGTAGGCTGTTCCTTGCACGTCAACGGTGTCCAGCAATTCACGGTCATGGTACGCCGCGATACTCAAGGCGTGGATACCAATGGTTTCGCCCGAGGTCTTGTCTAACAATCTTACATATGCCGCAGGTTTGTCGACAGATTGTTGCATGTCGGTACCAGTCGTTGCTGGAACTTCGGCAATTTCAAAAAACTTTCCAATTCCGGCTGTTGCTTTTGCTTGGTCGGCCGAACGCAACGGCAAAATCGCAGCGTTTGGAAAATACTGGAGGCACTCGATATCGAACGGCAAATCGTCATTTGAAATCACGTTTGACTTTTCTGCCCTAAATCCTAACCATCCTAGGAGAGAGTTGCTACCGCCGCGCAGGAGCCTGGAGTCGATAGTGGTGATTGTCACTTCATCGCTTTCGGCTGCATGCGACACGAACATTTCCGACTTATGCAAATTGATTGTTGAAAAAGCGGTCTCTCCCTCGTTGATCAACATGCGCTGTTCTTCATTGGTGAAGGAAACGAACAATTCGTTGCCCATCAAAAACAGGACACCCAAGTGAATCAAGACGATGGCCCCCTTGCGTTTAAACAACAGAGCACACGCCACAAACGCAATCGCGGCAACCAACGTCGCTTGTATCAATTGCCATAAGATCCGCATCGCGGAATCGCCAATGAAAGATCCGAGACCAAAGAGAACAACGACGCAACTTAAAACACCGGCGGCAATAAAACCAAAAACGATCCGTTCGGCGAGGCGCTCACGTGGCGCACGGTAGGCAAATGCTGCCCCAGCGAAACTGACGCCCACCAATCCGACTTGGACAGCCACCCACAGAGCTTTGTAAAACTCCGTTGATTTCGTCGCCTGGAAACCTTCGGGGTTCTGCGCACCAAAAATAACGAGCCACACCAACACGCCTGCAAAAGCTGCAACGAACAGTCCGAGTCCCAACCGAATGCCTTTCGCCTGCACACGCATCCGAACTAAATGCGCAGAAACTAAGTTCACGATCATCGCAACCAAAACAGCAAATCCACTAGGCAAATAGCAGACCCCCTGAATGTTTTGCAAGTCAGGAAACCACGCTGGTGGAAAAAACGTCACAAATGGCACTTCAACAACGGGCGAGTTCATGTGCTCGTTTTTGACCTTCCAAATGTCATTGCTTGTTTGTTGCAGGCTCATCACCCACACAACAAAGACGCCGAGAATCAGCAACACGACAGTCAATCGCAACGAGGCGAGTGGCTCGAGGATCATTGTGACGAGTTCCCATACGCTCCTAGCCCTCGTAGTTGGCCCCCGACCGGCAAGAGCATTTGGAAAACGCGTATCGGTTGTTTGTGTTGCCATTTGAATTGCTCAACTCGATCTTTTTCGAAAGGGTGCGTTGTATTTTAGATTGCGTCGCATTTTAAACTGCGATTTATTGTGCGGCCAGAGTTGTCTACTCGAACTTTAGGCTATCCAAAAAAGAAGCAAAATCCTGTAAAGCCTCTTTTACAGATTCGTTGGGTCCTGCCATTTTTATGAACCAAGCTTGGTCTCCGGCATCGACTCGAACGCCAACAACAGCTTTCTTGGCATCCGGCAAATCGATCAAATCGATTCGTTGCGCCGGTTTTCCTGAGATCTCAAATTTCTGGCTGGTTGCAGCGATGATTTCTTGCGGAGCGTTCGATGTGCCAGATTCCGCCACCCAAGATGTTGCTGAATTTTCCCAAGGCGCGAGGGTCGACGTCATCGGAGTTACGGAGATCTGCAGGACTTGGTCGCCAACACTCTTTTCCAAGCGAACGGCCACCACGGGTACATTTTTTTTAACCACCCAACCAGCTGGCGTTTCGTATTGAACAGTCGGTTCTGGATTCGTCGGTTCCGGATTCGTCGTGCCAGACGATGTTGTCTTCGGAGCAGTAGCTGTGGGCGGCGTCGCATTCATTCCGCCACCGGCAAATGGTGGCGTCAAACCCTGGGACAGTGTACCCTTGCGGTCAAACATCATGAATGCGCCACCCTGATGTTCCAGTTCGCCAACTTCGTCTTCCAATTGAGAATCACCGATTGGTGCAAGGCCCAACTGCCCCCGCCATCGATTGAGATTCATCACTAGATCTTGCTTGGGCCCAAGTGACGAAATAGCCAACTCGACAATTTGGCCTTTGACACTTCGGTTTCGCAACGTTGCGAAACGTCCTTCGCTGGGCGTTGAACTCTCCCAGTTTTTGGGCGAGTCCCAACTGGGCTTATTCGCATCGTTGTACTGCACGCTTTTTAATATATCGATCCATTCGTTTTCCAGTTGGTCGACCACTACTGCGGGTCCCGTAATCTTGAAGAACCATGTTGCTTCAGGTCGATTCGACATTGCGACGACCATTCGCGATTCCGTCGATTTTGCTATAGGTAAGCCAGACTTTGAGATCGGTAACGTAACCGTTTCAATCGTCGGTTCGTCCTGACAACCGGCCAAGAAAACCAAGAGAAGTATTCCGGCAAGCACGCTTTTGCAGTGCGCCGTCCATTTGTTTGCCAAAGTACCCATCATGGCTTTTATCATGACTCCAATGAAAAGAATTTCCGACGATTATCGGGACAGCCTATTATTACGTATCCGCTCGCTTATTCGACAATAATATCTGCGACAAATTCGCAGCGAGCGAGCAATCAAGAATCGATGCTCGCAGTAATTTTGCCGTCGCAAGTACCGAAACCAATGCGTTGATAGCCTTCCGCTTTGCAATACCCCCGTATCGACACTTCGTCACCATCTGCAAGGAAAATACGTTTTTCACCCGTTGGCAATTCAAGTGCCGTCCTTTGTGTCCCCGGCACAGGCCGCCCAAACTCGCCATCCCACGTGAGTTCCAGTAGGCAACCGCGAGAGCTCTTTTCGGGGCCACTGATTGTTCCGCTTCCGAGCAGATCGCCGGCGCGCAGATTGCAACCGTTGCTCGAATGGTGCGCAACCATCTGTGCTAACGTCCAGTACATATTTCGAAACGTGCCTTCGCTTAGTTTGATGGGGGCAATATTTTCTTTCCGCATCTTACTGCTAGAAAGGAGGACCTCGAGAGTGATATCGAATCCGCCAGCTGATTGATTCCCTTCCGAATTCAAATATGGCAACGGCTGCGGGTCCGTTTTCGGGCGTTCGAATGGACGGCAACGAAACGGTGCCAGAGCCTCGATCGTGACGATCCACGGGGAAACAGTTGTCGCAAACGACTTAGCAAGGAAAGGCCCAAGTGGTTGGTATTCCCAGCGTTGCATATCGCGTGCAGACCAATCGTTGAGCAGGCTCAAGCCAAAAACATGGGCCTCAGCTTCCTCAATCCCAATGGGCTGGCCAAGCCGATTACCTTGGGCAATGTATGCTCCAACCTCGAGCTCATAATCGAGATTCTTGCACGGTCCGAAAGTCGGCTCACCACCGTCATCTGGAGGCGGCAATTGTCCATTCGGTCGCCGAATTGATCGGCCACTTGCAACAATGCTCGACGCACGACCGTGGTAACCGATCGGGATGTGTTTGTAGTTTGGCAGCAGAGGATTGTCAGGCCGAAACATGCTCCCCACATTTGTCGCATGAAATACGCTTGCGTAGAAATCAGTATAGTCGCCAATCTCACAAGGCAAAACCAACTCGACATCAGCTTGCAACACAAACGCCGACTCACGCCAGTCGGCCACAGCCAATGCCGAGTGTTCGTCCGAGAGAAATTCACTGAGGTTCTTTCGCAAATGTTCGCGATCCGATTTTGATAGGCGCATGATGCTTTTCAAATTGGCACTACGCGCAGCCAATTCCGTTTCGCCCGAAAACAACCCGTGTTCGGCGCACACGCTGAGTTTAAGAATCTGGTCGCCAATCCCGACACCAATCTCCGCGCGAGCATTTCCTGCTCCACGAAATTTGCAAAACGGCAGGTTTTGAATCGGAAAATCTCCGTCAGAGATGTTGGCCGACTCGACCCAGCTTTTTAGATTCGGAGAATGGGTATCGTCAACTTTGGATGCCATATCAATTCAGGCCTTTCATCAAATAGTTTTTTTGTTTGGAAAACCCATGGCCGCGAATTCGTCAACAGGCTCTCGAAACGAACAGGAACCAAACGAAACGATCAGCGAACGGCGAAACTCCGCTATTCGCTCCGCGCCGACCAACCACTTGCCCCAACCCACGTGCTGTTCGGTAATCGTAAACTGACTTGAGTCGGCACTCGAAAGAACAGTACACAGTTGATTACGGCTCCAACCATGCGCCTTGGCCAACATCGCGCCCACAAACACGTTCAAATAGCCAAACATCAAACCACAAGGAGCTTGTTCCGCATAAGTCAGCGGGTAGTTTCCGCATAACGGGTGATGAAGTCCGGCGGTGGCCTTGAACGCCAAATCTCGCTCGCAACATTCAACAACAAACGCGGCGACTTTCTCTACGCTGGGAATCATTTGTGGTTCGACACCGCCGGTTCGAATCTTGGCAGCAAAACTGTCGTTTTTCTGATGGAGTATCCAGTCCATCTTGTCCGTCATCAT
>JAHEAM010000015.1:12223-16828 GCA_024642765.1 Planctomycetaceae bacterium | reverse complement strand
CGAACGAGTTCTGGCCGAAGAAACCAACGAATATCTCGCCGACGAATTCGAAAAAATCGGTGGCCGAGCGATGACGCTCAACTTCCGCTCGACTCCCGTGCTGATCGGCAAACAGATTCAATTGCCGGCAGAAGATGGCGCTATGCTCGACTTGGGTTACGTTGGTGACGTGGAAGATGTGGATCGTTTGGTCATCGACAATTTATGTTATGCGGGTCAAGTGCCATTTATTCCTTCCATGTGCATCACGCCAGATGGCCAAAAACTCAATGTCAACGCCGATACCGCCGCCACAAAAGTGGCAACCGAGTTGAACGCCGAAAAGCTGGTTTTTCTCAGTGACGTTCCAGGAGTCTTGAGCGACCCCAAAGACCCCCAAACATTGATTTCGGCTCTCAATCGTAAGACAGCGATGGCCATGATCGAAAGCGGACAAATTTCCGCCGGCATGATTCCGAAAATCGAGGCGTGCCTGGAAACGTTGCGGCAGGGTGTCAAAAAGATTCACATCGTCGACGGGCGAATTCGTCATTCTCTTTTGTTGGAAGTTTACACGTCTTCCGGCATCGGCACCGTCATCACAGAGTAGCAAGACACTCAAAAGCGAAAGGTAAACCTGACTCATGCAACATTTGCTCACCTTGGCCACTCTCAGCAAGGCTCAAATCGAAGACATCCTCGCGACTGGAGTACGTCTCAAGTCAGAGATCAATTCAGGCACGCGCAACCCAATTTTCAACAATCTAGTGCTGGGTTTGCTTTTCGAAAAACAATCGTTGCGAACGCGAGTGAGTTTTGAATCTCTGATTGCGCAACATGGCGGCAGCAGCCTTTATCTCGGCTCCGATGTGGGCTGGCAAAAGCGAGAGCCAGCATGCGATTTCATTCCAATCTTGACGAGCTACCTCGATGTTTTGGTAATTCGTGCCAAAAAACATGAAAGCGTTGAAGAGGCGACCCACTATAGTAAATGTCCAATCATCAACGGCTTGACCGATCGCTCGCATCCCTGTCAAGCATTGGCGGATATCATGACCATCATGGAACATGTCGATGATTTACAGTCAACCAAAATTGCTTATGTCGGTGATGCAAACAACGTAGCCTATAGCTTGGCCGTGATCTGTGACAAGTTAGGCGTGACACTTTCAATTGCCGCGCCGCCCGACTATCAGTTCGGCGACGATGTGATGTCGTCATTTTCGAATGGAATGATTTCGCAATTAGATAGTCCTCGGAAGGCAGTTAGCGGCGCACATTTTGTTTACACCGATGTTTGGATCAGCATGGGTCAAGAAGATGAAACTGCCGAGCGTCTGCATGCGTTTCGTGATTTCCAGGTCAATGAGGAATTGATGAAATTAGGTGAGCCTAATTGTCGACTGCTGCATTGCTTGCCCGCGCGGCGTGGCGAAGAGGTTGCAGGCAACGTGATCGATGGGCCACGCAGCTTGGTCATTGCCGAAGCCGAAAATCGCTTGCATGCGCAAAAGGGCCTTGTGGCTTGGTTGTTGAAACAATAAAAAAATACACAAACGATTGCACTGAAAACAATGGCGAAAAAAGAACTCAACCTGCGCCCCGTTAAAATCAAACGCGGCTACACGAAATCCAGTCCTGGCAGCGTGTTGATGCAAGCTGGCGAGACGATCGTGCTCTGCACAGCAAGTATTGACCTAAAAGTGCCCCCGTGGTTGGCGGAATCGAATCAAGGCTGGGTGACCGCCGAGTACAGCATGCTGCCGGGCAGCACCCAGCCACGAAAACCGCGAGAGAGAAACAAGATCGACGGACGCACGAACGAAATTCAGCGGTTGATTGGCCGTAGCCTACGGGCAGTCGTAGATTTAAAAGCATTGGGTCCGATTCAAATCACAATCGACTGCGATGTCCTGCAGGCCGATGGCGGAACTCGGACGGCAAGTATCACGGGGGGATTCGTTGCACTCGTTGATGCCGTGCGATCGATTCAGAAAAAGCTGCCAAATCCCAAGAATTTCCCGATCATTGACAGTATTGCCGCCGTAAGTGTGGGCGTTGTTGATGGGCAAGTCGACTTAGACCTGGATTATGACCGCGATGTACGTGCTGATGTTGATATGAATGTCGTGATGACCGGCCAAGGGCATTTTGTGGAGGTCCAAGGCACTGGCGAAAAGTCTACTTTCAGTGAGAAGCAACTGTTAGAATTGCTGGCGGCGGCCAAGTCAGGAATTCGCCAATTGACGAGCGTTCAGAAAATCGCTCTCGGAAAAAGCTGGAACTTTTAGGAGGCTCAAGGCGTTATGACATCGCAAAAAATACGCATCTTGATGGCGACGGATATCCCCTTTTGGAACGCCAAGACCGGGGCGGAGCAGAGAATGTTTTCATTGGTGGAGTATTTCAATTGTCCACCGTTCCAACTCACCACTTTTTTCTTGGGGAAAGTGACCGCGGAGGACTTGCTACGAATCGACCAAAAAAAACTCTCCGTGAGATTCTTTGAAAGTGAACGACCGCCGGAAGCCTTCGTGGCTCGGATGAAATGGTATGCCGATGCCACTCGCAACCAACTCCAAAAATGGATGTCGCGAGGCAAGTCTCCTGCCACGGAAGATTCGGATCGCGCACCACTTACGCCACTTCGCCTGGATGACTACAAATGGCCTTGGGCCGTCGAACAATTTCGGCAAGAGGTCGCTCGATTGCGCCCGCAAATCGTGATTGCCCAATACATTACGATGGCCTATTTAATTGAAGGCTTGCCTCCCAAAGTCCGCAAGGAAATCCATTGCGTTTTAGACACGCATGACATCTTGCACGAACGCGGCATGCAATTCGGTGCTGCCGGCTATTTACATTGGTTGGAAGTTGGTCTCGAAGAAGAGTCGCGAACCTGGGACCAATTTGATACCGTTTTGGCTATCCAAGAAAATGAAGCGGAATTGATTCGCAAACATGTATCACACCCGCAAGTCATGGTTGTCGGACACGCGCCACAACTCAACTTAAACTTAGACACAGTGGTCGAACAGCCAAACAAAATACGCCTGGGTTATATTGGGTCTGCCAACTATTCCAACTGGCACGCGATCAATCGTTTCTTGATCGAAGTGTGGCCAGATCTTTTGGCACAACCCGACGTTGAAGTCGAACTTATCGTTGCGGGCAAAATTTGTAGTTGGATCGAAATGCAAGACGGCGAGCGACTTGCTTCCCTGAAGGCGAACAACATTGCGTTAATCGGAGAAATCGACGAGCTGCGTCAATTCTATGACGCAATTGATATTGCCTTGAATCCTGTCTTATTCGGGACAGGCCTGAAAATCAAAAACGTCGAGGCTCTTGCGTTCGGAAAACCACTTGTGACGACCAATAGTGGGGCCAGTGGCATGACTTCGGCCGCACAACAGGCATGCTATGTCGTTTCAACTTTGAGCGAAATGTCTACTAAACTCGTCAATTTATGCAAAAATTCAGAACAGCGCTTACGGCTGGCTAGCGTCGCCAAGGCATTCGCAAAATCCGAGTTTTCTGCCAATTCGATCTATTCAGAACTAGCAAAACACTTTACCGAGGCCGCGCAAACGCAACCTTCTGCCTGTCATTCTCCCTAGATTCTGCGAAAATACGAAGCATTACTATCAGAAGCGTGAATGATTACCATGTTACAAAGGACCTGATCGGTTCAGGCTGCCTAGTAGTTGTTTCTTAACTCCACTCGCTCGTAAAGATCCCCTTATGCGCAAGACAGCCTCTTCCTCTTCTGGCTTTACGCTCATCGAGTTGTTGGTTGTGATCGCTATCATTGGCGTCCTGGTCGGGTTAACCTTGCCCGCCGTTCAAAGGGCACGTGAATCAGCGTACCGTACTTCATGTTTGAACAACTTGAAGCAATTGGGGATTGCCGTCCAATCCTATCATGGGGCGCGGAAATTTATTCCGCCGGCGCGAGCGGCAGACGGGTTTATGACATGGCCCGTTTTCTTGATGCCCCATTTAGAAGCGACAACTGTTTTCGATAGTATTGATATCAAGGCACCTTATGTCGATCAATCTCCTGACATCATGGCGACAGGTTTGAGTGTGATGTTTTGCCCAACACGCCGCTCACCGGAGTTTTTAAGCGTTGCGGAAGACTCGGGCGCTAGCGTTGGCTCAGTGGGTGACTACGCCGGCAACGCCGGTTCGCAACAACATTTTTCCTTGGCCAACAATGACTGGGCTGGATTTACCGCACCCGTCGACGGTGTCTTCAATTCTGGCTTAACCCAAGACAACCCGATCAATGGCAGCGGGCGACTGGTCCACGGCGAACGCGGTCGCTATTCCTTCAAAGACGTTCGTGATGGACTTTCAAATACAATTTTTTTGGGTGAAAAAGCGGTGAGTGACGACCATATGGGCGAACCAGGTGGCTGGGGCGACAGTTGCATTTACAACGGCGACCAACCCGGAAACATTATGCGACTCGGAGGAATCGGTTTGCCAATTTCCCATTCCCGCAAAATACCAACACCTGGCCCCGGGACAGTGCCCGTCTTTGGAAGCTTTCATCCTCTAGGCTGCAATTTCTCTTTGGGTGACGCAAGTACGCGTTTTATGCCAACGTCGACCGATGAA
>JAHEAM010000015.1:0-12213 GCA_024642765.1 Planctomycetaceae bacterium | reverse complement strand
TGTTCTCGAAATGACGGTCAGCCAGTAGTGCTCGATTAGTCCACTAGCGAATTTTGTTCACTGAATCGGATAACGATGGACGGCCCAACGATATGCGCGGTAGGCACGAAAGCAGAGACGTCACACCACGTCTCGATGTTTTCGAACAGCGTTGGCGGGATCATGCAATGGGAACCGAACGAAGCCTTGCATAAACTTCAGCCTGGCGATTTGGCAATTTTCTATAGCGAACACTTTGATCGTTTTCGAAATTGCTGCATCGAGCTAAAAAAACGCCAGGTCGCAACGCTGTACATGATTGACGGTATCTTGGAATGGCGAAATGCTTGGGAAAATCGCCCCGAAGAGCCTGCTTGCCCTTGGACCATGCGTACCGTGCTTTCACACAAGGTCGCCTGCATCGGACCAAGTCAAATGCGTCAGCTCAATCGCTGGGGCAACGCGGACAAAACAGAATTGGTCGGAATTCCGCGATTGGATGAGATTGGTTCCCAATGGCGATTGCCCACCGCAAACACTGCAACATCTGCTCCTGCAAGAAAACGGATTATGGTCGCAACCGCCAAGACACCCGGATTCACCGAGGAGCAAATCAGTCGCACTAAAGAATCATTGCTAGATATCAAGAACCTGCTTACGGAATCGAAAACCAATTTCCAAGAAGTGGAAGTCCTCTGGCGAATTGATCCAAAAATTGCAGGCGAGCTTGGAATCAAAAATCAACTTAGCGACTTTAGCGGACCCGAATTAATTCAACAGATTTCCGAGGTCGATGCAGTGATTACAACACCATCGACGTTGATGCTAGAGGCGGCCCTGGCGCGACGGCCGGTTTGCTTGTTGAACTACCACAACGCTCCGACGCTGGTACCAGCTGCCTGGGAGGTTCGCCATCGCGATCATATGCCCGTGGTGCTCGAGGAAATATTGACGGGCAATTCTGTGAAGATGCGTTACCAAGACGAATTCTTGGCAGACGAATTGCAGTGCAGCGAACGCGCCTCTCCACGAATGGCAAGACTCATTGAGGAGATGCTGTCGATTGCAGCCAAATGCATCGAAAAAAAGGTGCCTTTGAACTTCCCGGCATCCCTTTTGTCGTCGCCACCGGAACAATCGCAAAACCTGAACTTACCGACACTTTTTCCACTATGGATTAGTGAAGGTTTTGACTCAGGTGAGCAAATGAAAGCCGAAATTGCACAGGCGCGACGCGAGATTGAGCATTTACAACGCGAGTTGTCACAAGCAAAATCAGAACTAGGCGACGCACATCGGATTTTTGAGCAAATTCAGCGCCATCCGATTGCTGGTCCTATTGTGCGCATCCGGCAGTCCTTTCGAGATTGGTTGAATTTACAGCCGAAAGAACAAACTACGAATTGAAGATTTTTTTCGGCAGCAATTTAGGCTTATGAATAACGTAGCTTTAGCATCCAATCAACAAGCGACTTCGCCTCAAACAGGCGTCGATCCGGTTGTACTGTGCGCGAGTGACGATCGTTATGCAATGCCGCTCGCGGTCACCCTCGTCTCTGCCGTGCAGAACCTTAAGGCCGGACATGAACTGCACGTTTATGTAGTTGACGGAGGAATTCGCGAAGAGAATAAAGAGCGTTTGCTCTCAACGCTTTCGCAACACCCGATTAGTCTGAATTGGATCGACCCAAGTTCCATTGATCTATCTGATCTCAAAATCTCGCATCATATTTCGCACACCGCTTATTTGCGATTGTTAGCCGATCGATGGCTGCCGAAAGAAATCGACAAAGTCATCTACTTGGATTCCGATCTATTGGTTCTGAATAGCTTGACAGAACTTTGGGAACAACCCCTGGGCGATGCCTATTGCATGGCTGTTCCTGACATCGCTTGTCCCTTTCTGGATGCGGCGCGTAATCGAAGTAGCGCAGCGCGGTCCCTGCCGTACCTAGCGAGTTGGAATCCCGTGCCAAATTATTTGGCGTTGGGATTGAAAGGCAGCGACCATTACTTCAATTCTGGTGTTATGATATTAAACCTTGCTCAATGGCGGAAGCAAAATTTGGGTGAGCGTCTGCTACAGGTCCTACGTGAAAACGAAAAACACGTTTGGTGTTGGGATCAATACGCATTAAATGCGGTGTGTGCCGGTCATTGGATTCCACTGCCAATGCGATGGAATGTTGGCGGGCATGTTTATGAATATCCCTCGTCTGACAGAGCCCCCGTTTCGCCAGCTGATTTTCTTGAAATGCAAGAGAATCCAGCGATCATTCACTTCACAACGGAGTTCAAGCCTTGGGATAGTTTCTGTACCCATCCCTTGAAGGCCCGATTTTTCGATTGGCTTGATCGAACCGAATGGTCCGGATGGCGTCCAGAGCCACGAACGTTTCGTCTCGGCACAGCTTGGGAACAGTTCGCCGTGTGGATTTGCCGAAAGTCGACGGTCAGTTATCGCAAGCTCGTGTTATTGAAGGAATGACCATGAATAGTACATCCATGGTGCATCGGGCACAGCAAGCGCGAGCAACTTCTGAAAAACTGCTGACGATATTTTCGTTGCCGAAGCCGTTCACGAATCGCCGAACGCGAATCCATCAAACCAACGCAATCTTAAGTTGGCGGCAGCTGCAACCGGCGGTTGAGATCATTTTGTTTGGTGACGACGAAGGCATCGAGGAATTTGCCCAAGAACATGGATTGATCCACGGTGGTGCCTTGCGACGCAACGAGTTTTCGACACCGCTTCTAAGTGATGCCTTTCATCGCGCCCATGATATTTCTGCAGCGGATACCTTGATGTATTCAAATGCTGACGTGATTTACACTCCCGAATTGTTGTCTGCAGTAATGCGCATTCGAGATGAAAACGAATTGGCACGCTCGGTGACATTTGGGCGTCGAGTAGATGTGACAGTTGATGATTATCTGGACTGGTCGCGCAACGATTGTCAGGCGATTATCGATACGAAAATCAAACGTAATGGGCGCCGTTCGCCGATTGTGTGCAAGGAATATTTCTTGTTCTCTCGTGGATTATACGAACAGATCCCGGATTTTGCGGTAGGTCGTGGGAATTGGGACAACTGGATGATTCATCACGCAAGAACTTTGGGTGTGCCAGTCGTCAACGCTTCCGCGGCGATTCAAGCGATCCATCAACGCCATGACTACCATCATTTGCGAACGAGTCGGTTGGGTTGCTATGTGACCTGTCCTGAGGCACGCGCTAATTTGCGCCTTGCCGGAGGCTGGAACGGAATTTCTGGCTCGTCAGGAACTTGGCACATGAATCAGGAGCGCATCTCAAAAAATTCAAGAGCTCGCTGGAACGCCGACTTTTGGCTGGACTTGCCAGAGTTTGCGCGGATGGTTTTACAATTACCTTTCCAACGCTAGGATGAGGCACGGAGTTTCGACTCTATTTGGAATTGCAATAGTCGACGATCGCGCCGCCTGTCGGCTCGACGAAAAACGACTCACACCTTCTAATGGAATTTCGTAATGGTGTACTGGGTGGCGATCATCCTATTTCTGTTGATGGGGATCGTTCATGTTGTTGGCGCATATTCGTACGCGTTCTGGACGCAACGCAGACGCTCAGCGACGGTTGACCGTGATTTGACCGAGCACGTTGCGTGTCTGATTTCCGTGCGGGGTTTTGATCCAAGCATTCAAAACACATTGATCGGAATCTTAAACCAAGACTATCGATCATACGAAGTGCACATCGTGGTTGATGGCGAGGTCAACGAACTCCAAATGCTAATCGGCCAAGTTGGCGAATCGCGCGTGCCTGTCTTCATTCATCGTTTGGAAAGTCCTTCGAGTTCTTGCGGCTTGAAATGTTCCGCATTGCGACAGGCAATTTCGAATCTTGGCAACAATGCAAAAATTTTGGCCATGCTCGATTCGGACGTGGTGCCACAAACCGACTGGTTACGAACATTGACAGCGCCATTGTCTGACGAACAGATTGGCGTCGTCTCTGGCGGCCAGTGGTTCGACCCGGCGCACGCCAATTTGTCGATTGGACGTTGGTGTGGCAGTTGGGTTCGCAGACTTTGGAATTCGGGGGCTTTAGTTCCTAGTTCGCTGCTGGGAAATCCATGGGCAGGCAGCCTTGCGATGCGGCGTGCCGATTTTGATTCTGCGAACCTTTTGAACGTTTGGGAACGAGCGATTGTCGATGATGGGCCAATTCGCAAGGCCATGCATGGCATCGGACTAAAAGTTTACGTTGAACCACTTTTGACGATGATCAACACTGAGACCTGTGATCTGCCATTTGTTTTGTCGTATGTGCGCCGCATGTTGACTTGGTCGCGATGGTACGAACCATCGTTTTGGAACACCGCCGTTCATGGCGCAGTGATGGCGTTGGGTTGGTTGGCACTACTGCTCGCACTCGTTTCTGAAGCGTTTATTGCTCCAACCCGGTTCGGCATTTTGGTCTTGGTATTATTGGGAGGACTCGCACTATACGCTTGGTCGTTTTGTGTCGTAAGGGAAGCGGTTCGCCTGACGACTCGGGGCAACATCAAACCTATGCTACGGACGTCAATTGGTGATTTTTTGGGAGCCTTGCTTTGGGTTCCGTTGACACATGTTGCTTTTGTCCTAGGTGTCATTGGGGCGATGTCATTCCAAACAATACGCTGGCGGGGAATTAGCTATAGAATCCGTGGCCCAGAAAACGTCGAAATGCTTGGCTATTTGCCTGCGCCACCAGGACATGATGCCAAGGGCACTTCGCTGTAGAGCTAATCTGGTATTCCGTCAATCAAATAACTGAGTTGCTCATGCCAGCAGAATCTGGTTTATTCCAAATATTTATTCGCGACCTGCCGAACTGACGGCCCCCGATATAAAAGTCTTGATTCATTGCAAGGACTTCATAGGATTTTGATTTCCTTACTACCAAGCGTCACCTTTCGAAACACCTTCGTTTCTTGTGCAAGCTTATTCAGGCCACCGGTAAGAACGCGATTCTTTTGCGAAAAATGAGATTTCGCTAGACACTTCTGATTTTGCATCCCGCCACCGATACTTGACAACCCGAAAGCCTGACCGGTAGCCTATTGCATGTAATCGCGGCACGAACTTGTGTACTGGAGCGGTGTTTGGTTGTCTGCAACCTGCTACTTTGAGTTTTGTTTGCTCAGCGTCTTACACATTCAATGATGGCGACGGGTGGTTCAACAGTTGATCCGCCTCGCAATTTTGAAGTTAGGAAAAGTGAAGAGTCACACAGGTGCTCGCTGTTGAATTGTGTTGGCATTCAGTTGCAAAAAATTTGCAGATGCACTGGCCAAACGACTATTAGCCTGCGTGATGCTCTGGCTCAAAGCGGTTTTGAGTTTGAGCCCTTTTCAGATCGAGTCTGTCAAAGGAGATATTTGATGTCTAGGAATCTTGTTTCGTGTTTCGCTGTAGCCGCCGTTTTGTGCGCAAGTTCAGCTTTTGCACAATGTGCATCTTGCGGTTCATCGATGGCTTACAGCTCGCCTATTTCGGCGCCAGCTAGTTACTCTACGGGTTACAGTAACTATGCTCCACAATACACTCAGCAGTATTCGCAGCCATCATATGGCTACGTTGCTCCAGCATCCTATTCGATGCAATCTTATGCACCTGTTCAAAGTGGCTGCGGTGGCAGTGTAATGACCTACACGAGCTACCCAACGTCGGGTGGTTGCAGCTCATGTGGCGGTTGCGGTCAAGCTCGTTATGCAGCACCTGTTTCATCAGGTTGTGGTTGCAGACAGGTAAGTTATGCTCAACCGATGAATACAGGCTGCAGATCATGTGGTGGTTGTGGTCAATCGTATTCATCAATGCCCGTTTCGAATTGCGGCTGCAGTTCATGCGGTGGCTGTCGTGGCTGCGGCCAAAATGTTGTTTACTCGGGATGCAATTCTGGTTGCGTTGGATGTGGTCAAGCAGCAGGCGGATGCGTCGGTTGTGCCAATTCGATTCAAAGCGGCACTGTGATCGGCGACAGCGCTGCTCCAGTTGTCCCAACGGACTCGGGTGCTGCAGTTGAAAACAGCAATACCGACAACAATAGCACGACAGAGCCACAGCCTGAACCAACAAGCGATGGCTCTAACTAGTCTATTCGCTGAAATAGCGGAAACTTAAAAATAATTAGTGAATACGGCGGCCAGATTTTTTGGCCGCCGTTTTTCGTTTCCCTGTTGGTTGAACAACTCAAAAAAAATTAGGTTGTTTCCGACAGCAAGAAATTGTTAGAATGTTGGTTTGTGATGAAAATTGCCATTACACAGAATTCATTAAGCGAGAATGCGAATCGATCCAAAGCGAACCGACTTTAATCCACAGTCCAACAACCAAAACTATCGGCCAGGACAAGGTCAAATGAGTGAGATCGAACGACTCTTGCATTTGTTCGTAAGCTTGCAGATATTGTTCGGGTCGCGACGCGGAGGAATTGGAGCTCCGTTGCTAGTTCTCGCTTTGTTGGTTGGAGGTTGGTTTGTCTATCGCTCCTATTTTGCTGCCATTCCGAATCTCGAAAAGGCCGATATTAAATACGATTCTGGTGACACCAAGGAGCGGATGGAGGCAATCAATGATTATGTGCAGCTATTGAGGAAACGTGATCCTTTGGAGCCTCAGCTTTTTTGGTTGAAAGAAGACCGCGCCCGACTCTATCGGCGAATTATCGAACACTATGTCTTGTTTCGCCCCGAAGAACTTGCTTATGCCAGCGATCTGGTCCACGACGCATGGGCGGAAAACGTTCGCGATCTAGACTTTCACGACCAACGAGCTCAAGACTTCTGGCAAAGCGTTGTGGACAAGATCAAGGCCAAAAAGAAATAGCAAAATTCACTGCCGATTCCATTCCTTCTAATTCGGTTCCCTACAAATCAAGTTCATCCAGTTGATCGACTAAGTCATCGATTTTTGTTCTTGGTTCGTCAGTCGTTTGGGTTTGACGTTTCGGTATGCCGACGCTTAGACCCACGGCATCTCTTCCAGCCATCAAAAGCTGTTCATCGCGTTCCGCCGCAGCGACATCAATCGCCGATTTGGATTCCGCTGGTGCACCGAAGAGTTGCGAAAGGTCGATTTTCATCGATTCGGCTGCCTCGTTCGCGCCGGCAATCGCTGGTGTTTTATGTTGTGGAAACATTATCGCATTTTCCGGGCAAACGCGACTACAGGCCGGGCAACCTTTGCGGCAATTGTCCGGTTGTTCCACCAAAATCTGTTCCATCGGATCAACGCCATAAACGCCGAACAAACAAAAGTCGATGCACTCCATACAATTCGTGCAGCGGCCAAAGTCGATGACAGGATACCAACGTCGCGGCGTTTCTTCCTCGATACGATTAAGAACCGATGGAGCTAAACTCAAAGTTCCATTTTCGCCAATCTGAAATGGCAGTCCTGTGGAAGGTAGACTATGTTCGCCGAGAGTCCTCGCGTCGTTGGCCTTTCCATTGGGGGCACTCTTCGGTGGCGAACTGACCACAATTGGCAGTTGAGCCGACGAACCACTAGGACTAACGAGAGTCGTTTCGTTCTCCTTACGAATTCGTTGAACTTCCGAGACGTACTCCTGAACGTTGTTCGTTACCCGCAAATCAAGGCAATACTTGAATCGATTTGGGATTGGTTTGCCGTTGGCTTTTGGTGAGAATGAAGCGACTTCCTCGCTGGCCTCTTCTTCATCTTCGTCGTCGTCATCTTCTTCAAGACGCAACAAAACTGTTCCGATCTTGCCCTTAATTCCAGCCCGATCGAGCACCCAATGGGCGGCACGTTCATAAAGCCAAGAAAAAACGACCAAGTTACTCGAAATTGAGTGTAGCGCAAGATGAGCAGTTGAATCCGATTGGATATCGTACAGGTGCGGGACGATTGTGACTTCAATCCCTGGCTCTATCATCAGCGCGGTAATCAAGTCCTCTTCCAGTTTTCGTTTCGCGGGATTGCTAGATTGTCCTTGGGAAACGACAACGGCGATACGCATTGGCATGATTTTTACTGTACTTAATGAGTGTTTTTTGGGTTTTCGACTTGCCGTACTTGGATTGGCCACCAATACCGGATCGCCTATTTTATACGAAACTCGGCTCAAAAACATTGACGCAAAAATGCGATTTGCGACTAATGAGAGGCGATTCCTTGTGAACTTTAGAAACAGAATCTATTGGGAGTTGCCTCAATGGCTGATTTTGTTCCAATGTACGGATGTTCTCAGCGAATAGGTGCGGGAACGATTTGACGTTGTCGAAAAAAATTTGCATAGGAGAGTCATATGATACTTGGGATTGCAATTGGGGGTGGCGTCCTGCTCCTGTTGGTGGCTATGTTCGCGATTGGGATTTACAACAGCTTGGTTACCTTGCGAAACCGCTATGAGAATGCTTTTTCGCAAATTGATGTTCAGCTGAAGCGACGTTACGACTTGATTCCCAATTTAGTTGAAACGGCCAAAGGTTATATGAAACACGAGCAAGAAACTTTGCAAAAAGTAATCGAGGCTCGCAACGTTGCCTTCAGTGCCGGGCAAAAGGCGGCTGCCCATCCAGGTGACGCCAGTTCTATGAACGAACTAGCTGGTGCGGAAACAAACCTACGTGGAGCGCTGGGGCGTTTGTTGATGGTCGCTGAATCCTATCCGGATTTGAAAGCAAATCAAAATATGCTGGCCCTTCAAGAAGAGCTGACCTCGACCGAAAACAAGATTTCCTTTTCGCGTCAGGGTTTCAACGACGCCGTTACGAGCTACAACACGCAGCGCGAGCAATTCCCAGCAATCATGCTTGCCGGAATGTTTGGATTCTCAGAGGCCCATCTGTTGGAACTTGAAAATCCGCAAGAACGAGAAGCTCCCAAAGTTCAGTTCTAATTTTGTCAAACATTCGATTGCGGCTCGGAGCGAATACGCGTGGACTTTTTTGCAAGCCAGGAATTAGCTCGACGAAACACTCGAAAGCTGGTGGTCCTATTGGCCATCACTTTGATTGCGATCGTCGGGTCCGTCTATGTCGTTGTGTTGCTGGCACTGGGTCTACTCGGCAACAACCATGAGATCGGTGGTCAATGGGCTCGCAATCCCGCGATCTACATTCAAGCATTGTTATGGACGATAGTTGCTGTCGGGGCGATTGTCGGCATCGGTTCGGTAACCAAGGTTATGGAGCTGCGATCAGGCGGACAGGCGATCGCTCACATGATGCGCGGCCGTCGCTTACAACCAAACACTTCGGACCTTGCAGAACGCAGAATTCTGAACGTGGTTGAAGAAATGGCGCTGGCTGCTGGCGTGCCCGTTCCGCCCGTCTATCTCCTCGATCACGAAAATGGAATCAATGCCTTCGCGGCCGGTTATACGGTAGACGATGCCATCATCGGTGTGAATCGCGGGACATTGGACATTCTCAATCGCGACGAGCTACAGGGCGTCATGGCGCATGAATTCTCGCACATCCTGAACGGCGACATGCGCATGAGTTTGCGATTGATTGGAATTCTGCATGGAGTGCAGGTCATCGCGCTGATTGGCTATTTTTTGATTCGCATTATTGGTAGTGGTTCGCGGCAACGCAGTTCACGCAACGACAGCAAGGGTGACCCGACAATCTTTTTGTTGGTACTTGGGGTTGGTTTGCTCGCGGTTGGATCTGTCGGTTTATTTTTTGCCAAAATCATCAAAGCTTCGATTTCGCGGCAACGAGAATATCTGGCTGACGCCAGCAGCGTGCAGTTCACCAGAAATCCTGGCGCTATTGCCGGAGCACTCAAAATGATCGCGATCAATCACGATACTTCGCTTGTCAAATCAGCACATGCCGAAGAGATAAGCCACATGTTTTTTGCAAACTTGAACGGCTCACTGTTTTCAAGCCTGCTTTCAACACATCCGGCTTTGCCCAAACGAATCAAAGCCATTGAACCTGGCTTTGACAATAACTACGAAGGGTATTACAAGTCTCGCGCTAAAACCTCTATTGGATCCGCCGTTCAGCCAACTCCAAGCGAGACCAAGGGAAAACGTGGTTTGTTTCCGTTTGGCACGAGTGCTGGAATTCCTGGAAGTTCCGGCATCGAATTCGGCGCCATGACTGGTGTGATTGCCGGTTTTGACCCGCAGACCGTTATCTCGGGAATTGGAGTGCCAACCGATGACGATGTGATTTATTCGCAAATGCTAATTGGAAATATTCCACGTCGCTTACTGGAGGCGGCTCGCGACTTGTATTCAGCACGCTGTTTAGTTTATGCCTCACTGCTCGATGCGGAAATAGAAATTCGCAAACTACAAATTGATCTTTTGTATGAGAGAACAGATAGTGGGACAGTCAACGAAATCAAAGATTTGTGGCCGATGATTACGCGAATCGATCAACGATTTCGCATGCCTGTTTTTGAAATTTTGCAAGGCACATTGGTTGGTCTGTCGGCGCAACAGTACCTGGCCTTCCGAAGAACGCTGACAGCGTTGATTGATGCCGACAAGAAAATCAGTTTGTTCGAATTCTTCCTGCGCCAACATTTGGTGGTACATCTCGACCGCCATTTTGGGCATGGCCTGCCGCATCTCACAAAGTTCAACTCGGTCAAAGACGTTCAGACTGCGATCGAAGTTACGCTTTCTGTATTAGCAAACGTGGGGCACGAAATCGGCGATGAAATACAAGCGGCCTTTGATAAAGGTGCTCAACAGTTTGCAACATCGTTTAACCCGAGTTATCGAAACGGCCCGATTAACTTTGCAGTGCTCGCAACAGCTGTCGACGATTTGTCGCACGCTACTCCGGCGATCAAGAAATCCGTGTTGACGGCGGCGGCGGTGACGATTTCGTTTGATCATGTCGTCACCGTGGAAGAAGCAGAAATGTTTCGGGCATTTTCAGAATCTCTGGACTGCCCAGTGCCGCCTCTGCTGGCCACTTTAGATTCCTAAACCGCCCCTGTGCAGTGAGAGCAGGAGGCGTTAGATCCTGGGGTGATGTGCGAACCTGGCTTTTCCCATTTCGCTGGCAGGGAAACTCAATCCCATTTACCGAAATCAAACTCAACCATTTCCGCCCGCAGAATCCCAATCTTGGCCAACTAAATGGGGCGCCGACCCATCAACGCATCCGCCAAAATTTCTTTGTTGGTGTGTTCCAAGATACTGCCGCTCGTGATGCCTCGCGCTAATTTCGTGATACTCACCGAATACTCGCTGAGTACATTTGAGATATAGAGCGCCGTACCGTCGCCTTCGACTGTTGGATTCGTCGCCAGAATCACTTCTTTGAATTCACCGTCGTGAACTCGTTGAACAAGCTGTTGGATCGTCAACTGGTCGGGGCCCATGTTATCTAACGGTGCAATACGACCAAGTAAGACATGGTATAGTCCGCGATATTGAGCCGCTTGCTCCAATGCAAAAACGTCACGAGGCTGCTCAACAACACATAAGAGTGTTCGATTGCGAGAGACGTCGCGACAAATTTCACACAACTCCGATTCTGACAAGCTAAAACAGTCGCGACAGTAGCGGACATTTTCACGCACGACGCGAATTGAATCAGCCAATGCAATCGCTTCAGTTTGATTAACTCGCAACAGATGGTAAGCGATTCGTTCAGCAGACCGCTTACCGATTCCTGGCAAGCGACCTAAATGTTCGACGAGATCAGTTACGGATTGAGAATAATTCACGTGACACTACAAGTCCAAAAATCAACTCTAAAAACATAAGGACATTGTAGCCAAGAGCCTTGGATTTGTGTTGAAGCCAGAAACGCAAGGACGCACAAACAAAAAGCGATAACGAGCATGCGATTGATGAGGTCTCATTCACGCGAGAATGAAGTTGACGATTTGCTTGCTACTGGCGAGGTTGATTTTGTGACTGATCGCTGGCAAGTGTGTCAGTGCATTCCCGTTCTGCTTGAAGCAGTCTATTTTTGAGTTCTTCGCGAACGACAGGTAATTCAGGTGGGGCTTCGACACCGATCCGAACGCCACCACCAGTGACACGCACAACGGTCACTGAAATGTTGTCACCTATCCAAATTCTTTCACCAACTTTACGGCTCAACACTAACATGCAATTATTCCTCAGAAACGAAGCACCCCTTGGGGGGCTTGACTCCACGAAACCACGACCTTGGAAACATAATCAGACAACGCCAGCCTAGCGCCGTCAAGCTACCCCAATGTGACCGTCGCAATTTTTCGATTCAGCCAATTGCC